>NZ_JADGMP010000018.1:0-189194 GCF_015549295.1 Cupriavidus sp. IK-TO18 | reverse complement strand
CCTCAGTCGACTAGCTGCAGCATGAACCAGACGTGTCCGCGCTGGACAGAACACCTCATGGTTCTAAAGAGGAGCGCCATTGTGAGGGCCGCTTGCATACCTGAAGTTGTATCTACTTTCACCTAAACTTGTGGCTTGCTGATAGGGAGGGGCAAGGATCCTCAATCGAAGAAGGGCCAATCGCAGCGCCTTGATGGCTGTCCGCGGCGTGCGAACCCTGCTCTCCTGAGGGTGTCAGGCCTTGGCCCGTTGCTCCGCGTCCATTCGACGACGAAGCGTTTGGCGGTTGGCTCGGTAGCCTGGCGTGAAGTGAAGTAAAAGTCCTCCCTCCGGGCCTGTTCCAAAGACGTTGTAAATTAAAATATTAGCGATTTTCTTGTTAGTCTCCGTACCGATATTACTTCAATTTTGTGAGTAGTAATTTCGGAACTCTGACGGGGCGGGACTGAGCGGCCGCACTCATTTCGTGCCAAATGCGCTACGCCGATGCGGCCGCCAGTAAATGAATCCCTGCCCTCAACCCTCGAGACTCCAAAGGTCAAATGCTTTCTGAAAACCGGGGGCACTCATGCTTCGTTCGATGCCACTCTGTGCATCGATCTGTAGCTTCATCATCATGGCCGCCGCCAACGCGCGCCATTACGGCGTCGAGGCGTACATGCTGCCGACGCTGGCCGGCGCAGGGGTCTTTACCAGTCTACTGCAGCCGCTCATGGATACTGCTGCATTCGCCCATTTACCAAAGAACCTACCAAACCTACGAGTCAGCCAATGACGGTACTCGGCAGACCGGTACCAGCGACACATGATCGACGATGGCGTCGTCGGCGGGAAATGCCTCGCGCAATATTCAGCTGTCTAGATCCAACAACGTAAACCCCATGATGAAATGCCTTACGCCCCCTTATCCGTGCGAGGTACATGGGGAATCCCCTCTTCCTCGTACAGCCGATAGATCATTTCCAGCATCTCCTTGATGTCACGCGACTCATCCATCGCACGCATACTCATGATGATGGGCGACGTGAGGGTTGGGTCATCCAGTTCCATGTAGCTCACGTCGTCGCGCTTGAGCCCATAGACGCTGCTCGGGACGACCGCAATCCCTTCTCCCGCCGCGACAAGCCCCAATGCAATCTGCAACTCGCGCACGTCATAGATGCGCCGAGGCGTAAGGGCTCGCTCCTGGAAAGCCGAAAGAACCTGGTCAGCGTAGCTTGGCCTCGGTGCCTTGGGAAAAACAATGAGCGTTTCGTAGATGAGGTCTCGAAGCGCGAGCACCGGCTTCGACGTGGAGAGCGGATGACCGACGGGAAGTGCAACGATCATTTTCTCCTCGCGGAGAATCACCCGGCGGATGTTCGCATCCTCGTGTCGAATCCGACCGAACCCTACATCGATACGTCCGTCCTTGAGCGCGCGAATCTGGTCCATCGTCGACATCTCGTGGAGGCTGAGCTCGACCGACTTGTTCTCGTCCCGGAATCGCCGAATGATCTTTGGAAGCATGCCGTAGAGCGTGGACCCCACAAAGCCGACGGACAGACTGCGCTCGATACTGCCAACGCGCCTTGTCATGGATTCCAACTCGTTCGTCTGCGCAATGAGATGTACTGCGTGCGAGTAAAAAAACTTGCCTGTCTCGGTGAGCTTAAGCGGACGAGAGCTTCGTTCGAATAGCTGGACCCCCAACGTTTCTTCGAGCTGCTGTATCTGGCGGCTTAATGGCGGCTGCGCGATATGAAGCCGCTTTGCTGCGCGCGTGAAGTTGCGCTCCTCGGCAACCGCTACAAAGTAGCGAAGATGTCGCAGCTCCATACAATACCTCCCAGATATGATTCCATACTAAAACAGTGTTGGACTGACCGGTTTGCCGTCCTCTATTCTGCCATCACGCTCTGTTTCACGGTCACATTATACCTTCTGAGTAAGTTTAGAGTTACCTGAAACAAGGGTTTACCCCACCAAAACAGAAAGCTTAGGAGCAGACATGAGTGTCAAAGTGTTCGACTCGAAGGAAGTGCAGGACCTGCTGAAGGCCGCTGCTAATCTGGGAAGCCACGATGGCAACGCTCGTACCAAGCAGATTACTCATCGTCTGCTGAGCGACCTCTTCAAGGCCATCGACGATTTAGACATGACGCCCGACGAGATTTGGGCCGGCGTGAATTACTTCAACAAGCTTGGGCAAGATGGTGAGGCGGCCCTCTTGGCCGCGGGCCTTGGCCTCGAGAAGTATCTCGACATCCGCATGGATGCAGAGGACCGTGAAGCTGACATCCACGGCGGCACGCCGCGCACGATTGAAGGCCCGCTGTATGTTGCGGGCGCCCCGGTGCGAGCTGGTGTCTCTAAGATTGATCTCAATGCCGACGAAGACGCGGGTCCGCTCATCATCCGTGGCACGGTGACCGGACCGGACGGCAAGCCCGTGGCCGATGCGGTTGTCGAATGCTGGCACGCCAACTCCAAGGGCTTTTACTCGCACTTCGACCCGACCGGCGCCCAGGACGATTTCAACCTTCGCGGCGCGGTGAAGACGGGGGCTGACGGCAAGTACGAGTTCCGCACGCTGATGCCCGTTGGCTACGGTTGTCCGCCGCAAGGCGCGACGCAACAGTTGCTTGACGTGATTGCCCGCCACGGCAACCGCCCGGCGCACGTACACTTCTTCGTAACGAGCGACAAGACTCGCAAGCTCACGACGCAGATCAATATCGAAGGCGACCCGCTGATCTGGGACGACTTCGCTTATGCGACGCGCGAAGAGCTTGTGCCGCACGTTGTCGAGAAAACGGGCGGTGCCGCGCTGGGCCTCAAGGGCGACGCGTACAAGGAAATCGAATTCAACATCGAGTTGACTCCGCTGGTGCAAGGCAAGGACAACCAGCTTGTGAATCGCCCGCGCGCTTCCGCCACGGCGTAACCCCCTCACGCGGCGGCCTCACTCGCCAGGCCGCCAGCTTCCCCGCACGAATTCTCTGAACCGATGCAAGGGCTTGACCACGAAGCCCGCATAGGGAGACGACTCATGTCCGCAACTATCGATAAAGCACGGCAACTGGACGATTTGCTGAGCAACGCCGTCCAGGACGACAAGGAAAATGGTGTTTTCCGTTGTCGCCGAGACATCTTCACGAACGCCGATCTGTACGAACTCGAGATGAAGCACATCTTCGAGAGCAACTGGGTCTACCTCGCGCACGAAAGCCAGGTACCGAACATCAACGATTACTACACGACGTGGATTGGTCGTCAGCCGATTGTCATCACGCGTGACAAGGCCGGTGAGTTGCACGCGGTCATCAACGCATGTGCCCACAAGGGTGCCATGCTGTGCCGCCGCAAGCACGGCAACAAAGGCAGCTTCACCTGCCCGTTCCACGGCTGGACCTTCTCGAACGCCGGCAAGCTGCTGAAGGTAAAGGACGAGAAGACCACCGAGTATCCGGTGCAGTTCAACAAACAGGGATCGCACGACCTGAAGAAGGTTGCGCGCTTCCAGAACTATCGCGGTTTCCTGTTCGGTAGCCTGAGCGAAGACGTGATGCCGCTCGAGGACTATCTCGGCGAGACCAAGATCATCATTGACCAAATCGTCTCGCAGGCGCCGGACGGTCTCGAAGTGTTGCGAGGCAACTCTTCGTACATCTACGACGGCAACTGGAAGATGCAGATGGAAAACGGTTGTGACGGCTATCACGTCAGCACCGTGCACTGGAACTATGCCGCAACGATGGGGCGCCGCCATGTCGAAGGCACCAAGGCCGTCGATGCAAATGGTTGGAGCAAGTCGGTTGCGGGGGTGTATGGCTTCGAGCATGGCCATATCCTGCTTTGGACCAACACGATGAATCCTGAAGTGCGTCCTGTCTATCAACATCGCGACGAAATCGCAGCGCGCGTTGGCGAAGACAAGGCGAAGTACATCGTGAATCAGACGCGCAACCTGTGTCTGTATCCGAACGTGTTCCTGATGGATCAGTTCAGTACCCAGATTCGCGTCGTCCGTCCGATCAGTGTCGACAAGACAGAAGTCAGCATCTTCTGCTTCGCACCAAAGGGCGAAAGCGCAGAGAGCCGCGCGATCCGCATTCGTCAATACGAAGACTTCTTCAACGTCTCAGGCATGGGCACCAGCGACGACCTCGAAGAGTTCCGTGCGTGCCAGGCGGGCTACGCCAGCACGACGTCGATGTGGAACGACATGTCGCGCGGTGCACCGTTGTGGGTCCATGGACCTGACGCGAATGCGAAGGGCATGGGCTTGAACCCACTCATCTCTGGCGAGCGCAGCGAAGATGAAGGTCTCTTTGTGGTTCAACACGAATACTGGGTGCAGGTGATGCGCGAAGCCCTGCGCAAAGAACAGGCGGAGGCAGCCGTATGAGCATCGATTATCAAAAGGTCTGTAGCGCGCTCTATCAAGAGGCGCGCTTTCTGGATGATCGTCAGTGGGACGAGTGGTTGGCTTGCTACACAGCAGACGTCACCTACTGGATGCCGGCCTGGGATGACGATGACAAGCTTACCGAAGACCCGCAAAGCGAAATCTCTCTGATGTACTACTCGGACCGCGGCGGCCTGGAAGACCGGGTGTTCCGTATCAGAACCGAGCGCAGCAGCGCGTCGATGCCGGAGCCGCGCACCAGCCACAACGTCACCAATATCGAAGTGCTGGCGGAGCGGGATAACGAAGTCGACGTTCGATACAACTTCAACACGTTGAGCCATCGCTATAAGGTCACGGACCAGTACTTCGGCACCGCCTGCGTCACCTTCCGCAAAGTTGACGATCGGTTGCTGATTTCGAGCAAGAAGATTGCGCTCAAAAACGACTACATCCGCCAGGTGCTGGACGTCTACCACGTCTGATTGCCATCGGTAGGAATGAGAAAGGACGCAGGAGTTAACATGTCCAGCTACAACATCGCACTGAACTTTGAAGACGGCGTGACCCGCTTTGTCGAATGCAAGGCCGGCGAAAAGGTTCTCGATGCCGCGTTTCGCGCCAAGATCAACCTGCCAATGGATTGCTCCGACGGCGTGTGTGGCACCTGCAAGTGCCGCGCCGAGAGTGGCAGCTACGACCTGGGCGACGACTTCATTGAGGAGGCGTTGAGCGACGACGAGAAAGCCGGCGGTCTCGTGCTCACGTGCCAGATGGTGCCGCAAAGTGACTGCGTTATCGCAGTGCCGGCATCGTCGACGATGTGCAAAACCGAGCAAAGCAAATTCGCTGCGACGGTCACGAAAGTCGAACAGCACAATGATGCGGCGGTGGTCCTAGAGTTGGACGTGGACAGCATCCCTCCGGTCTTCCTCGCTGGCCAGTATGTGAACATCGATGTCCCCGGCAGCGGAAAACATCGCTCGTATTCCTTCTCGTCCGCGCCGGGCGCACCGAAAATCAGCTTCCTGATCAAAAAGATCCCTGGCGGCGTGATGAGCACCTGGCTCGAATCGGCGCAGCCAGGCCACAAAGTGCAACTGACGGGGCCCCTGGGCAGCTTCTACCTCCGGGCAGTGGAGCGTCCCTTGTTGTTCCTGGCTGGCGGCACGGGCCTGGCACCATTCCTGTCGATGCTGGAGGTCCTGGTTCGCGCGAACTCGGAGCAGAAGGTGCATCTCATCTACGGCGTGACACGAGACCTCGACCTGGTCCAGGTTGAGGCTATCGAGGCGTACGTCGCGAAGTTGCCGAACTTTACGTTCAGTACCGTGGTTGCAGAAGCAGAATCGAGCCATCCCCGCAAGGGCTGGGTGACCCAGCACATGCCGGCGGAATGTCTGAACGATGGTGATGTCGACGTGTACCTGTGCGGACCGCCGCCGATGGTCGACGCGGTCCGCAAGTATTTCGACGACAACGGCGTGAAGCCCAACAGCTTCCATTACGAGAAGTTCACGCCCAACGCAGCCCCGGTGACCCCATGAGCGGCAAGCGATTCGAAGGCAAGGTGATGGTGGTCACCGGTGCCGCCCAAGGTATCGGACGCGGCGTCGCGCTACGCGCTGCGGCTGAAGGTGCGAAGGTTCTGTTTGTCGATCGCGCCGACTTCGTCTCCGAGGTCGCAGCGGAAGCGGTTGGGGCCGACACTGCCGGCTTTATTGCCGACCTCGAGACCTATGAAGGCGCAGCCTCCACGATGGCTTTCGCTGTGGAGACGTTTGGCCGAATTGACATTTTGATTAATGGCGTTGGCGGGGCCATTCGCATGCGGCCCTATGCCGAGTTCGAACCGGCTCAGATTGATGCGGAGATCCGCCGCTCGCTCATGCCGACCTTGTACGGCTGCCACGCGGTGCTTCCGCACATGCTTGCTCAAGGACGCGGGTCCATCGTGAACGTTTCCTCGAATGCAACGCGCGGCATCCGTCGCGTGCCGTATTCGGCTGCAAAGGGCGGCGTCAACGCGCTCACCCAGTCGCTTGCGATGGAGTATGGCGAGCACAACATCCGTGTGGTCGCTGCCGCACCCGGTGGAACCCAGGCGCCTCCCCGGCGCGTGCCTCGCAACGCGATTGGAGATAGCGAGCAAGAGAAGGCCTGGATGAGCGAGGCGGTGATGCAGGTGACTGAATCCACCTTCTTCAAACGCTACGGCACGCTTGACGAACAAATCGCGCCGATTCTTTTCCTTGCCTCTGACGAAGCCGGCTACATCACAGGCGCTGTGCTGCCGGTTGCGGGCGGCGACAACGGCTAGCACTCATCGAAGAAGCGACGACAGGAGATGGGGCAGTGAGCTAACGGAGAGCCACTGCCCCAGCCGGGATGGCGGCGGTCCACATTCCTGCCCACGCTGACCAGGACGGCAATAACAAGCTCGAACGCTTGAGGCTCAGAGCGCTGGAGGCGCGCGCGTGCACCGCAGATGCTGCGGAGAACGTCGCAACCATTCCAAAAACAATCGAGGAGACAAAGCATGCGTCAGATTGACGTTCACAAGCTCGCAGACGATGCGCGATTCAACAGATTCCACGCTGGCCTGTTGTTCTGGTGCGCGCTCATCATCATCTTTGACGGCTATGACCTTGCCGTCGTGGGCATTGCGCTCCCATCCATCATGAAAGACATGGGCGTCGATGCGACCAGCGCCGGCTTCATGATCAGTTCCGCGCTGTTCGGCATGATGTTCGGCGCAGTCATCATGGGTACTATTGCCGATCGCATTGGCCGGCCCAAAACCATTGCAGTCTGTATTGCGCTCTTCAGCATCTTTACTGCTGCGGCGGGAATGACACATGATCCGATCACGTTCAGCATGACACGGTTTCTTGCCGGATTGGGGATCGGCGGTGTGATGCCCAATGTCGTCGCACAGATGACAGAGTTCTCGCCGCGCAAGATTCGCGGAACCATGGTTACGCTGATGTTTAGCGGGTATTCCGTAGGCGGGATGCTCGCGGCAATCATGGGCAAATCACTGATCGAGACGTACGGTTGGCAATCGGTATTCCTGGCTGCGAGCGTTCCCGTACTTATCATCCCTGCGGTGTTGAAGCTGATGCCGGAGTCACTGCCCTTCCTGATCCAGCGTAATCGTCTGGACACGCTCAAAGCGGTCCTGGTCCAGATGGACCCCACCTACCGCGCCCAGATGACAGACCGGTTCGACTTGCCGCAGGCCGAGAAAGGGTCCAGCGCTCCCATCAGTATGCTCTTCCGTGATGGCCGGGGTTTCAGCACCACGATGCTATGGGTCGCTTTCTTCATGTGCTTGTTCATGGTCTATGCATTGAGTTCCTGGCTCGCGAAACTCATGGCTGGCGCCGGCTATAGCCTCGGCTCGGCACTGACTTTCGTCCTGGTGTTGAACTTTGGCGCGATGGCCGGCGCAATCGGAGGCGGTTGGCTCGCAGACAAGTTCAATATCAAATACGTGCTGGTCGGCATGTACGCACTTGCTGCCGTGTCTATCACGCTACTTGGCTACAAGATGTCGACCGAGGCCTTGTTCTTCGTGGTTGCGCTCGCCGGAGCGTCTACGATCGGCACGCAGATTGTGACGTACGCCTATGCAGGGCAGTACTACCCGGCTACCGTCCGGGGCACGGGCATTGGCTGGGCATCCGGTGTCGGCAGAAGCGGCGCGATCCTGGCGCCCATTGTCATCGGCGTGCTGGTAAGCATGTCCCTGCCACTCCAGCAGAACTTCGCTGCAATGGCAGTGCCTGCTGTCATCGCAGTGCTGGCTGTGCTGCTGATCGACCACAAGCGGTCGGCATCGGTGATCGACAGCAGGTCGAGCCAGGGCGCAGCGGATTCAGAACGGACGATCGTTCTGGACGGTGCCAAACCAGTGCAGAGGTCGCCCTCTCGCTGACCCTGGAGGCACCAGCAATACCGCGTCCGCACAACCCAACCTACTGAGATCAAGCATGACCAAGCCTTGCATTATTTCTGTTGCCATCACGGGATCACTGCCGCGCAAAAAAGACAATCCGGCTGTACCCATCACAGTCAGCGAGCAGGTGGAATCGACCCATGCGGCATTCGAAGCCGGCGCGACCCTAGTCCATCTTCACGTACGCAACGATGACGAAACTCCCACGTCAAATCCCGATCGTTTCGCCCTGGTGCTGGAAGGCATTCGCAAGCACGCGCCGGGCATGATCACCCAGGTGTCCACCGGCGGCCGCTCTGGGGCCGGCAATGAGAGAGGTGCCATGCTATCCCTGCGGCCGGACATGGCATCCTTGGCAACCGGCTCCGTCAACTTCCCGACCCGGGTCTATGACAATTCGCCCGACCTGGTCGACTGGCTCGCTGCCGAAATGAAAACCTACGGCATCAAGCCCGAAGTCGAGGCGTTTGACCTGTCGATGATCTTCCAGGCCGCAGCTATGCAGGCAGCCGGCGCGATCGTCGGTCCCCTGCATATCCAATTTGTCATGGGCATCAAGAACGCAATGCCGGTCGATCGCGAAGTGCTTGAATTCTACGTTCGTACCCTTAATCGCCTATCGCCCGATGCGACCTGGACCGGCGCGGGCATCGGGCGAAATCAACTGACGATGGCTCGCTGGTCTCTCGAACTAGGGGGGCACTGTCGCACCGGGCTCGAGGACAACGTGCGGATGGACAAGAATACGCTCGCCCCGTCCAACGCCGCGCTTGTGCGCCAGGTTGCCGAGCTTTGCGAGGAGTATGGTCGCCCCGTCGCGACCGCAGCCCAGGCTCGCGAAATCCTGAATTTGTGCTAAACGCATTCCCGCATCGCTGCGCATGATAGTCCAGAACCGAATCCTCACATTCGGACTACACGGAGAGCCCTCGCCTCGTCCGGCACGCAGCGCTATGTCCTCCGGATGAAGCCGGTCGGGCAGATCTAAGGCAATGCTGATAAAGTCCTCCAGTTCGTGAGAGTAAGCGTTATCTGAAGAATCACGAGCGCGAAGAGATGAACATGAAGCAGATGACGTTGGCGGCGGGTGCAGATCAAGGGGCAGGATTCGAGCAATACCGCAAGCCAACGCGACGCGAGGCTTTTCTGGCGACGATGGAGACGATCGGCAGGAGCAGCGAGTCTATGGCGATAGCGCCTACGCCAGTCAGCAGGCGCTGATCGCGTCCAAGGCGCCCCGCGCCAAGGACTTCACCAATCAGCGTACGCGCAAGAACGGGCAGATTGACGAAGTGCAACGTGGGAAGAACCGCAACAAATCGAAGATCCGTGCTCGGGTCGAGCATGTCTTTGCCGTAGTCAAACGCCTGTGGGGCTTCACCAAAGTACGCTGCCGTGGCTTGAAGAAGAATGCGGGCCGGACCTTCACGGCCCTGGCGCTGGCCAATCTGTACCTCAGCCGAGGGCATTTGATGGGAGCAGTCCGTCCGTAAAGGGCGAATGTGGGGCAAGTGCTCCGCCAACACGCCCCATTTGGGGATGCGGTAGGAAAATTCTCGTCATCAGAGCCGAGTTTTTCGCCCGCACACGTTCTTATCAGTCTGAACGCACCAACTCACGCGGCTTGTTCAGCATAGCCTTAGACTTCTACCGAATTCACTGACGCCAAGTTCACAGTTTCATAATCGCCGCGCGGAAGCACCAGCGATTCGAGTTTGGCCACCACATCGGACGGTGTCGCAGTGGACTTAGGTGTATGTGCGTAGATATGTGGGCGCCGCTCCTTGCGATCGAACCAGATCGCCTCGGGGCGTACCTGCTCCGGCCGGCGGTGGGCCAACCAGACGATGGTGTCGGCGCCCTTCTGATGGTCGCGCAGCACGGACTTGAGAATGGCGACGAAGCGCGGCATCGAGCGGTTGACGCTGGCGGTATTGACCCAACCGGGGTGCATCGCATAGAAGCACTTGCCGGTGTTGGCGAAGGCCGCACGCCAATGCGTCATGAGCATCATCTGCGCGCGCTTAGCAAGGCCGTAGGCGCGCACGCCGAGATAGCCGGGGCCGGTGATATTGAGATCGTCGACCACCATCGCGTGGTTGTACATGCCGCCCGACGCCACCTCGATCACGGTGGCATCGTCGCGCAGCATCTTGCGTCCCAGCAATTCGCGCAATAGCAGATAATGGCCGAGAACGTTTGTGGCAAACGAGGTCTCGAGCCCCTCTCGGGTGATGATCTGGTCCCGCTTCTGGATGCCCACATTGTTGACCGCCACATCGATGCGCACCCCGCGCTGCTCCAGGCGGTCAACCAGCGCCCAGACGTCAGCCTGCAGTGAGAAGTCCGCTGTCTCGATCTGTATCGCTTCCGGTCGCGTCACCGAGGCGGCGAACGCCTTCAGCTTGGCGGTGTCTCGCGCCACGCAGATGACGGTAGCGCCGGCCGCCACGGCTTGCCTGGCAGCGGAGGCGCCGATCCCTTCCGAGCCACCGGTGACCAGCCAGGTTTGCCCGCGAAAATCCGGGTTGATCCGGCGCCAGAACATGCGGCGCACGTGATAGCCGATCGCACTGTAGCTCGGTGTGAAGCGGCAATAGAACGCGATGATCTTTTTGAGTGGGGTCTTGGCCATGATACTGGAACGGATAGTTGAGCTGGAATGCGTTGTGCGGTGCCGCGGATCAGCCTTACGCGTGAGGATCGGCGCTCAGGCCGAGGGCCTTCAGCAGCGTCGGACGGTCGTAGTACTCCCGCCACAGCGAGATCAGCGCGCCCTCGAACTCGAGGATGCCGACCGTCGGAACCGAACGGCCAATGCCGTCAATGATGATCTCGTCGATCCGCTCCACGATGAGCGCCTCGTCGGCAGTACCCATGCGCTGGATATGCAGCTTGACATGCTTGTTAGGCTTGGCCGCTTTCTCGATGCGCTCTAAGAATGCTTGCCGCCCCACGCAAGGGTCCAGCATCACAGAGTGCAGCACGCCGTCCGGGGCGATCAGGCTGGCGCATTTTTGCCAATCCTTTGCTTCCCAGGCTTGTTTCATTTCCCTAAAGACATCTTTCTTCTGTTCGGCGGAAAGTGTGGATGCGACCATCTGGATT
This sequence comes from Cupriavidus sp. IK-TO18, assembly GCF_015549295.1. Classification (NCBI taxonomy): domain Bacteria; kingdom Pseudomonadati; phylum Pseudomonadota; class Betaproteobacteria; order Burkholderiales; family Burkholderiaceae; genus Cupriavidus; species Cupriavidus sp. IK-TO18. Next base: position 177,735 of record NZ_JADGMP010000018.1, on the reverse strand, counting down.
CCTCTTTTCGTTATCGGTTGAATTGCCGGCTGTCGTCCATGACTGGCCGCTGGTCCTGCGTGGTTCGCGCCCGCGAATTCTGCTGCTATCGAATGCTGCTAGCCCCGCGGGCGAGGGTCTTTACAGTTGAATTACAGTGCTTGCTGTGCTGTCTATCCAGATCAATCTGGAAAATATCTCGTATGTCGAGAAAACGGCGGCACTACGCGGCGCCTCGCACCCGCAGCAACTTCCGTAAAGCGCTGGCAACTGCTGAGGGTTGTTCGAGCGGCGCCATATGTCCCGCCTGCTCGATCCAGGTCAGGCTGGCGCCGGGTACCTGCGCGGCGATTTCCGCAGACAACGCCGGCGGTACAACGCGATCTTCGCGTCCGCAGATGGCGGCGACTGGCATCTGCGCCGCAAGCAACGCAGCACGCGTATCGTGCCGGGACGTGATGGCGCGGATCTGACGAGCGAAGACGTCGGGACCAAGCGTTTCGAACATCGTGCGCAGCACTTGGGCCGGGACGCTGTCCCGGCCCTGCGCGGGATGGAGATTAAGCGCCAGCAGTTTGTGTGTCAGCGCCGAGAAATCCGTCTCGACTGCGTCGAGCAGCGCCTTGCGGCCGGCCGTCTGTTCTGGACTCTCGGGCCGCATGGACGTACCGAGCAGCGCGAGGTGGGACACGCGCGATGGCGCCTGCGCCACGATTTCCTGCGCGACGTAGCCTCCCATCGAAAAGCCGGCCAGCGCGAAGCTCCCTTGCTGCTGCGCCAGCACGCTCCGCGCCATCTCAGCAATGCTGGTCTGCCAGCTCAGATCTGCAATGTGGACATCCGCCACGTCGGCGAGTTCGGCGGCGATAGGATCCCATACGCGGGCCGTGTTCATCATGCCCGGTAGCAGCCATAGTCTGATGCGTTCCAATGCAGTCTCCGTTGACTAAAGTCGGGGCGTCGCGCGTTGTTCCCTGCTTGCCATGACAGTACGTTCACCGAATTCCCATCATCGCGCGATTGCTCGTGTCAGCGGACCGGTGGCCCCCGTTTGTCGCGATTACAAGGGAAGGACTTTCGCCGTACAAGCGGAATTTGATATATTTGCTCAATGGATGAGAAAAATGTCGTTGCTACCCCGGTGTCCGGCACGCAAAGTGCAGCCAGAGCCTTGTCGCTGCTCCGGCATGTCGGCGCCAACCATGGCTCCGGCATTCGGCTGCGCGATCTGATCGAGGTGTCAGGACTTGATCGCTCGACCACGCATCGTCTGCTGATGTGTCTGATCGAAGAGGGCTTCGTCGAGCGCATCGGTACCACTAAGCTCTACCGGCTCGGAATCGAGGCTCTGCAATGGGGGTTCTCGTCCGCCGGGCTGTCCAGCGTAAGCGATCGTTTTCGCCCGTTGATGCAGCGGCTGGCCCGCCAGACCGGTGACACGGTATTCCTGCTCGTGCGCAGCGGTGATTTCGCCGTGTGCCTGTGCCGAGAGGAGGGCGACTATCCGGTCAAGGCCTTCATCGTGCAAGTCGGCATTCGGCGCCTGCTCGCCACCAGCGCAGTGGGTGTCTCCATCATGGCGATGCTGCCCGATGAAGAGATTGCGCAAATGCTGGCAAGAAATGGCAAGGAGTACAGCCGGCTCGGTATCAGCGCAACCCAGCTGCGCCAGCTAATCGCACGCGCACGAAAGCTCGGTTACTCGGAGTCGGCGGATCCACATGTCGAAATGAGCGGTGTAGGATGCGCGTTCGCGCTCACCCGCAACAGCTATGCAGGGATTAGTATCGCGGCGATCAACTCGAGGATGCCGGCGAAGCGTCGCGCGGAACTGGGCGAGTTGCTGGTGCAAGAAGTCGGCCCGTTTGGTTGGCGCGGAGAGGGATAATAGACACGGCAAGGCGCGGCTGGCCTCGCCTGGTCTCACATCAGCTGACGGGCCAAAGTTTGCAATTTCGGCCCGATCTCTTCCAGCAGCCAGGATCGGTTCAGTGGACGTCCCTGGAACGCGCAGTTAAGCGCGGCGGGCTCACCGCGATCAATCCGGCCGAGTGGCACGGCCACCGCCTGCACATCGGGGAAGATTTCGCCGACCGACACGCAAGCCCCCCAGCGCGAATACTCGGCCATGTTGCGGCGTAACTCCGCCTGGTGCCGCTGCCACTCCTCCGGCGCGCGGACCCGCAACTGGTTCATCAAGGCCTCGCGCTCCGATGGCGCGCATGACATCAGGTAAGCTCGCCCGATCGCGGTCCCGGCGAGGGACTGCCGCGTCCCCACATCCAGTGGATAAACCTTGTGGTGGTGCGAGCGTATTGCCTCGATATAGACGACGCTGAGGCGGTCCCGGATACCGATCGACACCGAGCCTCCCGTACTTTCGGCAAGTTCGAGCAGGTAGGGTCGTGCGCGCCGGCGAATCGTGAACAATTCCAGTAGCGGGTAGCTCAGCGCGAGCACCGCACTTCCGAGCCGGTATTTGCCGTGGGGCTCGTCCTGTGCCAGATAGCCCATCGCCACCAAGGTGTAGGTAAGTCGCGAAATGGTCGCCACCGGCAGCTCCAGCCGGCGCGAAAGTTCCTTGTTACCCAGTACCGGCTCCTCCGGCGTAAAGCAGCGCAACAGCGCGATCCCGCGCGCCAGCGTCGTGGCGAATTGGCGGTCCCCCTCGTATTCGAGCAGGTCGAGCGGTACGCGGCGCGGAATGGACATGATCAGGCCGATTATGACATATCGAAACAATCACCAGTATATCAAAAATGCTGGCCGTGTTCCCGAGGCAGCTCCCTAGACTGACGCCATCGATCTTCACCGCGCCACGGAGGCACTCAGTATGCAAGTCGACCGGCCCGTCCTCGACAATCGAGCCCTCAGCGGGAACAACGCGGGCATTCAACAAGAAGACTCCTTTGACGAGCTGGCCGTGATTGGCTGCGTGCCGGCGGATCTGAATGGGCTATATGTGCGCAACGGACCTAACAACTACTTCCCGCCTAACTGGCGCTACCACGCCTACGACGGCGACGGCATGCTGCATGCGGTGCGTTTCCGCAACGGCAAGGTGAGCTACCGCAACCGATGGATCACCACCAGCGCGCTGCAGGAAGAGAAGGCCGTTGGGCGCGCGCTGTGGAAGGGACTCAAGGAACCGCTGCGCGCGGACCGACCCAACGAGCCGCTCAAGAACACTTCCAACACCGATGTGAAGTACCACGCGGGCCGGCTGATTACCATGTGGTATCGCTCAGGTATGCCGTACGCGGTCGATCCTGACAGTCTGCAGACCATTGGTCCCGCCGATTTCGGCGGCGCCATTAGCCGGATCTCGGCACATTCCAAACCGGACGAGCACACCGGCGAGCTGCTGTTCTTCGACTATGGCTTGACCCGGCCGTATATGGAATACGGCGTGATCGGACCGGATCGCAAGCTCGTGCATCGCACCGAAATCCCGCTCGACGCGCCAAGTCTCCCGCACGACATGGCCATCACCGAGCACTACAGCATTCTGCACGACTTCCCGTTGCGGCCAGACGCCGATGCGCTGCGCGCGGGACGCTACAAGCTACGGTTCGATGCCAGCCAGCCGTCGCGCTTTGCAGTGATTCCGCGCCATGGCCACGCAGATGAGATTCGCTGGTTCAGCGCTAAGCCAACGTACATGCTGCACGTTGTCAATGCATGGGAAGAAGGCGACGAGATCGTCATGATCGGCACGCCGTACCGCATCCACGCAGGCCCCGACGGTCAGCCGGACGCGCGCAGGCTGGAGCGGACCATCCATTTGCGGCAGCGCGACTTCCTGCTCTACCAGTGGCGCTTCAATCTGAAGACAGGCGAGACGCACGAAGGCCCGATCGACGACGTGCTCAACACGGAATTCCCCGTCATCAACAGCATGTACCAGGGGCGCAGGAATCGCTGGTCTTACAACGTAGTGTTTCCGCATGGCGGCCACGAAGAGCCCCGCTTCCCGGGGCTGGTCAAGTATGACCTCGATACCGGCGGCTATGTCGCATACAGCGCCGGCCCGCGCCATTTCTACAACGAGCCCGGCTTCGCGCCGCGCGACAACAGCATGGCCGAAGACGATGGCTATTTGGTCTGCTTTGTCTGGAACCCCGTTGATGCCCGCTCGGAAATTCAGGTGTTTGATTGCAGGGGCGCGAACCTCGCCCAAGGACCGGTTGCGCGCGTGCTGTTGCCACGCCGTGTCCCCAACGGTTTTCACGCCACCTTTGTCAGTCAAGCGACGCTCAATCGTTGGAAGTAAATCATGATCTTGGTATCCAGGGACAAAATCGAAGACTATGTCGCGCGCGGATGGTGGGGCGAGCGGACGCTTGGCGCAATGTTTGTCGAGACCGCGGTGCGGCAGCCTACCGCCTTCGCAGTCGCCGATCCACCTAACCGGTCTGCGCTGTGGGGCAAGGCGGCGCAACAGTGGACTTGGGGTGAACTCCTCGAGCAAGTCGGCCGCTACACCGCTTGGCTGCACTGGCAAGGTTTGCGCAAGGACGACATCATTGTGCTGCAGCTCCCGAATTGCGTTGAGCTACACGCCCTATATCTTGCTTGTGCCATCTCCGGCGTCATCGTGTCGCCTGTGCCGATGCAGTACCGCGGGCATGAGCTGTCCCATGTGCTGAGCACCACCGGCGCCAGGTTCGCCATCACGACGCAGCGCGTCGGTTCCTTCCAAGCGGCCGAACAGTGGGCCGCCTACATGACGCAATGCGCCGCGCTGGAGCAAGTCTGGTGCTATCGGGACGGTTCGGACGACGCCTTGCCGCCCGCCATCGGCGACCTTGACGCCGCGCTAACGGCTACCACTGGGTGGAACGCGGCGGCGCTATGCGCGCACATGGAGGCGATTGGCCTGACGGCGCATGACGTCTTCACCATCTGCTGGACCTCCGGCACCGAAGCACGCTCCAAGGGGGTGCCGCGCAACCACAACGAGTGGTTGGTGGTCGGTCAATCGGTGGTGGAGGCCGGCCGCCTGCAGCCCGGCAACCAGCTGCTGATTCCTTTCCCCTTCGTCAACATGGCGGGAGTCTCGACCAGCCTCGTGGCGTGGCTGCTGATCGGCGGCGGCTTGCATCATCATCACCCGTTCGACATCGAGGTATTTCTCACGCAGTTGCGAACCAGCCTGATCGACTATACGGTGGCTGCCCCGGCCGTGCTGAGCCGCCTGCTCAAGGAGCCGGAACGTCTCAGCGGAGTCCACCTGCAGCGCCTGAAACGCATCGGTTCGGGCGGCGGCCCGCTGGCGGACTGGCTGGTGGCGCAGTTCGCGCAGCGCTTCAACGTCGAAATTGTCAATTACTTCGGCTCGAATGAAGGCGCGGCACTGTCGTCAACGCCGGAGGACATCCCCGACCGCAGCCAGCGCGCGCTGTACTTTCCGCGCATGGGGGTGCCCGGTTACACCTGGTCGCACTCCAATGCAAAGCGTATCCGCACCCGTCTCGTCGATCCCGATACCGGCGCGGAGATCGATGAGCCGGGCCACGTCGGCGAACTCCGCTTCCAGGGACCGGCGATCTTCAGCGGCTATTTCAACGCCCCGGAGCTGTCGGCGTGCGCCTTCGACGAGCAAGGCTACTACCGCACCGGAGACCTGTTCGAAATCGCTGGAGATCGTCATCAGTTCTATCGCTTTGCAGGGCGCCACAAGGACATCGTGATCCGCGGTGGCATGAATATTTCGTCGGAGGAAGTCGAGAGCCTGCTGCTCGGCCACCCCGATGTCAGGGAGGTGGCGGTAATCGGCAGCCCCGATCCGACACTGGGCGAACGGGTCTGCGCGGTAGTGGTGCCGCTACCGGGCGCCACCGTCACGTTGCCTGCGCTGGTGGCGCATTTGCGCGCGGAAGGTGTCGCAGCCTTCAAGCTGCCGGAGCAACTGCTGATCACGGCCGAGCTCCCACGCAACCCGGTCGGCAAGGTACTCAAGCGGGAGTTGCGCCAGTTGCTGGCGAGCGTAAGTCAGAACACGAGTGCGGCGGTGCAGATGTAGCGCTAATTCGCCCGCATCGATCAAATTTCATACAGCGAGTCAACCATGCATGTCGAAGTCGTCGGAGAAATCCACCCTACGCTAGCGCTCGAAGGGCATCCCTACACGTCCGGGCCGTTCACCCCTAACTATCGCGAAGTCAATGCCGTTGACCTGGAGGTCGAAGGGACGATCCCGGCACGCCTCAATGGCGTCTATCTGCGCAACACGCAGAACCCGGTGCACCAGCCGCTCGGCAAGTTCCATCCTTTTGATGGTGACGCGATGTTGCACTTGATGAGCTTTCAAAACGGTCGCTGCGAATACCGCAACCGCTTCATCCGCACCAGGGCGTTCCAGCAGGAGCAACAAGCCGGGCGGGCTCTGTATGCCGGCCTGATCGACAAGCCGAGCTTGTCGGAGCTGCCGGGCTGGGGCGCGCGCGGCGGGCTGCGCGACAGCGCCGCTACCGACGTCATCGTCCATGCCGGCAAAGCGCTCGCGATGTTCTATCAATGCGGCGAACCGTACCGGTTGGATGCACGTACCCTGGAATTGGAGGGGGTCGATGCCTGGGGCGCCGAAGTGTTGCGGGACTGTGGCCTCTCCGCCCATGCCAAAGTCGATCCGCGCACCGGCGATCTGCTCTTTTTCAATTACAGCAAGGACGCCCCGTATATGCATTACGGCGAGGTCGACCGGCAAAACCGGCTGGTGCACTACGTGCCGGTGCCGCTGCCGGGCCCACGGCTTCCGCACGACATGGCGTTCACTGAACATTTCGCCATTCTGAACGACTTTCCGCTGCATTGGGACGAAAATCTGCTGCCGCAAGGCAAGCACAAGCTCAGCTACTACCCCGACAAGCCGTCGCGCTTTGCCATCGTGCCGCGCCGCTGGGCCGCCTCGGCGCAGATCCGCTGGTTCGAGGCGAGCCCGACCTACGTGCTGCATTGGCTCAATGCCTGGGAAGACGGTGACGAGGTGGTGCTGCACGGCTATCACCAGAAGACGCCCATGCCGAAGGCCGGCTACGACAACACCGGCAACACCATGGGGCCGGACCGGTACGGCCCTACGCTGTACGAATGGCGCTTCAACCTGCGCACCGGCGCTACGCGCGAACGCCGCCTGGACGAGCGCTATCTCGAGTTCGGCATGGTCAACATGGAGTACTGGGGCAAGCCGTATCGCTACTCGTACAACATGCTTGCGCACCCCGGAGCATTCCTGTTCGACGGCATCCTGCGCTATGACCACATCACCGGCGAGTCGCAACAGTATCTGTTCGGCGAAGGCCGCTTCGGCAGCGAATCGCCGATGGCGCCGTGCCACGACGCGCAGGGTGAGGACGATGGCTATGTGGTCAGTTTCGTCACCGACATGAACACCGAGCGTTCCGAATGCCTGGTGCTGGACGCCCGCGATCTCGCCGCAGGGCCGGTCGCGCGCATTTTCCTTCCCCATCGCATCAGCAGCGGCACGCATGCGTGCTGGGCCGACGCGAGGGACATCCAGTCCGATTGGGCTGGCTTGCTGTGAACCCCCAACCGAGCCATTGACATGAGCCAATCCGCATACATCCTCGGCGGCTACCAGACCGACTTCGCCAGGGTCTGGTCCCGCCATGGACAGGACATCTCCGACATCATCCGCGACACCACGCTCGGTACCCTCGACGCCTGCGCGCTCGATGCAGCGCAGATCGAGAGCATCCACGTCGGCAACGCGTTCGGTGAACTGCAGCGCCAGCAGGCGCATCTCGGCGCGATGGTGGCGCAAGTGGTGCCGGAACTGTGGGGCGTACCGGCCATGCGCCATGAGGGCGCCTGCGCGTCGTCATCGCTGGCCGTACTGACGGCGATGGCGGAGCTCGAAGCCGGGCGCTATGATTGCGTGCTGGTGGTGGGCGCCGAGGAGTTTAAAAACATCTCGGGCCACGAGGCCTCAAAAAATCAGAATTCCGCCGCGTGGCAAGGCCGCGAAGAGATCGAATGCACCTTCATGTGGCCTGCGGCATTTGGGCGCATCGCGCAGGAGTATGAGCGCCGCTTCGGACTGGACCGCAAATACCTGAATCGCATTGCCGAGATTAACTACGGTAATGCTCGCCGCAATCCATTGGCGCAGACCCGCAACTGGCAGTTCAGCGCCGACAGTTTCACCGACAACGACGAAGCCAACCCGCTGATCGAGCCGGGCACGCGCCGCCAGGACTGCGGCCAGGTGACCGACGGCGGCTGCGGCATTGTACTGGCCTCGCCGCGCTTCGCGCAGGAGTATGCGCGGCGGCGCGGCACATCGGTCGACCAACTGCCGCGTATCGCAGGGTGGGGACACCGCACCGCCGGCCTGCGCTTGCAGGACAAGTTGGAGCGCAGCCGTGACCAGGCTTATGTATTCCCGCACCTGCGCCACGCCATCGAGGATGCCTGGCGACGAGCCGATGTGACGGGTATTGAAGCGATCGACGGGGTCGAGACCCATGACTGCTTCACCACCACCGAGTACGTGGCGCTGGACCACCTCGGCCTGACGCCGCCGGGGCAGAGCTGGCAAGCCGTGGAAGACGGTAGCATCGAACCGGGCGGACGGTGCCCCGTCAATATGAGCGGCGGTTTGATTGGGTGTGGGCACCCGGTGGGCGCCACAGGCGCGCGCATGTTGCTGGATGCCGCGCGCCAGGTGACCGGCACGGCAGGGGAGGCGCAAATCGAGGGCGCAAAACGGCTCCAGACGCTGAATATCGGTGGGTCGTGCGCCACTGTGGCCAGCTTTGTGGTGGAGCGGGACGGGGAAGCATGATGCCGCTCACTGAGATCGGTGCCGATACGGAGGCCACCATGCCGGTGCTGGCATGGCGGGATGGGAGCCTTGCGCATATCCGCTTCAACCGGCCGGTGGCGCGCAACGCCGTCGACCTTGCGCTGGCGCGGGCCTTCCGCCTCGCCTGCGAAGACCTCGCGGCCGCCACCGATGTGCGCGCACTGATCCTGAGCGGCGAAGGGCGTGCCTTCCTGTCCGGCGGCGATCTGCAGGCGATGACCTCGGCGCATGGCAGCCCGGCCGAGATTGTCGACGAAATGCACGGCGCGCTTGCCGTGATGGAGCGTCTCGAATTCCCGAAGGTAGCCGCCGTACACGGCGCGGTGGCGGGCGGTGCCATCGGCGTGATGCTGGCCGCGGACCTGATCGTCGCCGCGGCGGATACGCGCTTCAATGTCGCCGCCGCGCTGGTCGGCGCGAGCCCCGAGTGCGGCACGACCTGGCGCCTGCCGCGCGCCGTGGGGCTGCGTCGTGCCCTGGAGTTTGCGCTGTTGTGCGAGCCGCTGTCCGCGGCAGACGCACGCGCTGCCGGCCTGATCAACCGCGTGGTGGCACCGGCGGAGCTGATGGCTGAGGCCGAGGGGATCGCGCGTCGCTTGGCAGCCGGTCCGCCGCTGGCGCTGGCGCTGACCCGGCGCTTGCTGCTCGATGCCGGCCAGCGCGATCTGGCGGCCCAGCTGCGCGCCGAGGTCGAGAGCTTCGCGCTATGTGCCGCGAGCGCGGACTTCGCCGAAGGCGTGACGGCGATGCTGCAGAAGAGGCAGGCTAACTTTGGCTGACATCAATCGGATCGAGCGGACTGCTGTTCCGCTCGGTAAAAGAGTCGGGCGACAACATGAACAGTGAATTGCAGGACACACACAGCGCTGCAGCCGTCGCGCCATCGCAGCGCTTCCGGCTGGATGGGCGCGTGGTGCTGGTCACGGGCGCATCGAGCGGACTCGGCAAGCACTTTGCATCGGTGCTGGCGGAGGCCGGCGCGCGTGTCGCGCTCGCCGCGCGTCGCGTGGACAAGCTGCAACCGATCGTCGAAGCGATTTCCCAGGCGGGCGGAACGGCGTGCGCATTGGCGCTCGATGTGACTGACGCGAAAAGCATCCAGGCCTGCTTCGACGCGATACCGTGGGGACCTCCGCAGGTGGTCATCAACAATGCTGGGGTCGCGCTGACCAAGCCGGCGCTGGAGCACACCGAGGCGGATTTCGATGCGGTGGTCGACACCAACTTGAAAGGGTGCTGGCTGATCGCCTGCGAAGCAGGGCGGCGCATGATAAATGCCGGCGGCGGCAGCATTGTAAATGTCGCCTCGATTCTTGGCGCCAGGGTGACCGCGGGCGTTGCACCGTACGCCATCTCGAAGGCGGGCGTGATCCAGGCGACCAGGGCACTGGCGCTGGAACTGGCGCGGCACCGGATCCGGGTCAATGCGCTTCTGCCCGGCTACGTGATGACCGAGATGAATGAGGGTTTCCTGCGCAGCGAGGCCGGCGAAAAACTGCGCCTGCGCATTCCCGGCCGGCGTTTTTGCCAGCTGACCGATCTGGACGGGCCACTTCTGCTGCTGGCATCGGATGCTGGCGCGGCAATGACCGGGACGACGCTGGCAGTGGATGTCGGCCATCTGGTGAGTCCGTTATGAATGCCGATCAGTTGGTCCCGTGCGGCCGCCACGATTTTAACGCGCGAGCAGAGCAAGGTGGCGCGGAATGCCCTTGAGGTCCGCTGCCCTCCACGCCGACGAGGAAAATCCCACGATGTGAGCTGTTCTTTCGAAGCTATTTTCCACCGCCTGCGTTGTGCGCTCTAATTCTGCCATGAAGGAAGGCTGGCACTGCGGGCCCCACCATTCCAGACCATAAGAAAGGCGGCCATGACAGCCGTCTACAGGAGACAAGAGCATGTCCACGAAAACCCGCCGATCGTTTCTCGCGTTCGCTGCCCAGGCCGCGTGCCTCGCTTCGCTGGGCAACCCTGTGTGGGCTCAGTCAAAGCCGGTGGCGCGGATCGTCGTCCCGTTCGCGCCCGGCGGCGGCGGCGACGTGCTGGGCCGCCTGCTGGCGGAGAAGCTTTCCGTCGAGCTGGGGCAGACCGTCATCGTCGAGAACCGGCCGGGAGGCAGCGCCACGATTGCCACCGACGTGGTGGCCAAGTCGGCGCCGGATGGCAATACGATCCTGCTGACGGTGCCGCTGTTGGTGCAGACGCCATCGCTGTTCAAGAAGCTGCCATATGACCCGATCGCAGACTTGACGCCGGTCATTGACGTGGTCACCTCGCCGCTATGGGTGGCGGTCAGTACCTCGCGGACCTCAGCGCGCACCGTCAAGGAGTTCGTGGCGGAGGTCAAGGCGCATCCGGGCAAGCATAGCTTCGCCTCGCTCGGCAACGGCTCCTCCGCACATGTGCTCGGCTCGCAGTTCAACGCGGTGGCCGGGCTGGACATGATCCACGTGCCCTACAAAGGCTCTGCCCCGGCGAGCGTGGCGCTGGTCGCGGGCGAGGTGTCGCTCACGATTCTGGATATCGTCACGCTGAAGCCGCAACTGGCATCGGGCAAGATCCGCCTTCTGGCGGTCACTGGCGGCAAGCGGTCGCCATTGACGCCCGAGGTGCCGACGCTGGCTGAGCAAGGCTATCCGGGCTTCGATCTGCCGACGTGGGCCGGGCTGTTCGTCCCCAGCAAGACCTCGCCAGAGATCGTCAGCAAGCTGCACGCGGCGACCGTGAAGGTTCTCCATCAGCCTGATGTCGTATCACGCCTGGGCAGCCTTGGCTACATGCCCGGCGGGCAGTCCCAGGAATCGTTCGCCAGGGGAGTCGGCGCCGAAAAAGTGCGTTGGGCCGAGCTGATTGGGAAGGCCGGGATTCAACCGGACTGATCTGCCGCTGCCGGTCCCGGTGGGGCCGTTCAGTCGTAAAAATGCCGTGACATTTGCCACTGCGCGTACGCGCAGAGCCCCCTTTTTTTCTTCCGAATTTGTCGAGGTGATCCAATGACGTGGATTTCATTCCCCCGCCGGCGTGCCCTGATGGCGATGCTGGTTCTGCTGTGCGGACCGGTTGCGGCCCAATCGTACCCCGACAAGCCAGTGCGGGTCGTAGTGCCGTTCCCCGCCGGTGGCGGTACCGATGTGGTCGCGCGCATCGCCGGTTCGGCGCTGCAGGTCAATATGAAGCAGGCCATTGTGGTCGACAACCGGCCCGGCGCAAGCGGCGTGATCGGCAGCGACTATGTCGCCAAGGCCCAGCCTGACGGCTATACGTTACTGTTCACGATTCCGATCCTGCTGCAGACTGCCAGCGCGATGCCGAAGATCCCGTATGACCCGCTGCGCGATTTCGTTCCCGTGACCACCCTGGTTAGCGCGCCGCTGTGGCTGGCAGTCAGCACCAGCCGCGTAAAGGCCACCGATTTCACAGCATTCACCAGCGAGGCGAAAGCCACCACCAAAAAGTGGGAATACTCGTCGTTCGGCAACGCCTCGTCGTCGCACTTGTACGGCCACGCATTGAACCAGGCGCTAAGTGCGGGCATGCTCCACGTCCCCTACAAAGGCGGCAGTGCCGCGGTGCAAGCGCTGGCGAACGGGGAGGTCGCCGCGATGTGGACCGATTACCCGTCTGTGCGCCCCTATGTCGCATCCGGGAAGGTGCGCATCATCGCCTCCTCTGGCGCCAAGCGAAGCCGCCTGACGCCCGATGTCCCCACGCTGTCGGAACTTGGCTTGCCGGGTTTCGAAGCGCTCGGCTGGGGCGCCTTCTTCGCCCCCGCGGGAACGCCCCCGGAGGTGGTCAAGCGCTTGCAGACCGAGATTTCGGCGGTGACGCGCAATCCGGACGTCGTCAGGAAATTTGCCGACCTGGGCTACGAGCCCGGGGGAAAGCCGCAGCCGGAATTCGCCGCCGATGTCCGCGCCGATCAGGCACGCTGGTCCGCCTTGATCAAGGCGGCCGACATTCGGCTGGACTGAGCCTTCGAAAAGGGCGGCCCATTATTTGCCTCGGTATGGGCCCGGGCTAACACTGCGTAAGGAGGGGCGGCGCGTTATCTCATAGTTCTGAATTGAATCATCAGAAATGTTCTTCTGATGAGCAGGCAGGCAGGAAGAATAAATTGCCGCTGGGAAATGGGGAATTCCCGCAGGGTGTGCATCACATCGATAAGGAGGAGTGTTTTGAACAAGATTGGACGGGTTCGGTTTCTGGCATCGGTTATGGCGATGGGTGCAACGGGTATGTCGGCGCAGGTCGTCTTCGCGCAATCCAGTGTTACGATTTACGGCGTGGCCGATACCTATCTGGAGTACAGCAGCAACAATCGTTCTGCAATTGCGGGAGATAACAGCGCCAAGTCGGCGGTCAAGCTCACCTCTGCCGGCTTGTCCGGCCCGCGTTGGGGCTTGCGCGGCGTGGAAGATCTGGGTGGCGGCATGAAGGCCCTGTTCGTGCTGGAGAGCGGCTTCAATATCGACACCGGTACGATGGCCGACACCTCGCGCTTGTTTAACCGGCAATCCTTTGTCGGCATGGAATCGCCCTATGGACGGTTAACGTTTGGCAGGCAATACACGACGTTTTTTGACATCCTGGCCAACTTTACGCCGCTCTACTACTCGGGCACCTACGAACCGTTCTCGGTGCTGCTCGGGCCCTTGCGCGTCGATAACGCGGTCAAGTACCGCATCGCCCTCGGCGCGCTGACGGCGCAGGCTCACTACGCGTTCGGCGAACAGCCTGGCTCGATTCAGGCCAGCGCATCCTGGGGCGGCGGCGTCAGCTATGGGTCGGGGCCGTTTGCGGTCTCGGTGATCTATGACCAGGGCAATGGCCCCGACACCGCCGCCGGCATCGCCAAGTCGCGCAAGGCAGCAGTGGCCGGCACCTACACGCAGGGACCGATCCGGCTCACGGCCGGCTACCGCTGGGGCAAGGACGTCGCCGCAAATGGTGCTACCTCGTCGCGCGACAATATGTATTGGGCCGGCATCGGCTATCAGATCGCCACGCCATTTGGGCTGACGCTCGCATACTACTACGACGACATCAAGTCGAAGGCAGGCGTCGCCAACCCGGCCAATCCGCAACAGTACGTGTTGCAGGGAATCTACTCGTTATCCAAGCGCACCGACGTCTATGGCGTGGCCGCCTACGCAAAAAACTCTGCGCTCAACTTCGCTTCGCTGCAGACGCTCGCACCGGGGAAAACCAACCAAACCGGGGTTGCGCTGGGGATTCGGCACAAGTTCTGAGATAAGGGCGCTGGTCTCGGCACGCAAGATGTTTAGACCCTGAGTAGAGGCATATGGTCGGGAGTGGCCGTATGCCTTCGAATCTATGACGGGTCGATCGCTGTTAACAAACGGACGCTAGCGAAGATGATGAAGCGTAACGCTTTCGACGCCGAGGACAAACATGACCAACAGGCATGATTTCGCCGGCACGGTGCCGGTGCGCGAGCAGCATCAGTTCGACCAGACGGCCCTGGAGCGCTGGATGGAACAGAATGTGGCGGGCTATGCGGGGCTGCTCACGATCGACCAGTTCAAGGGTGGGCAGTCTAACCCCACATACCGCCTGACCACGCCTGGCCGCAGCTATGTGCTGCGGCGCAAACCGCGCGGCCCCTTGCTGAAGGGCGCCCATGCGGTGGAGCGCGAAGCGCGCGTGATGGCGGCGCTCGGCCAAGCGGATTTTCCGGTGCCGTATATTCACGGGCTTTGCACCGACGAGTCGGTAGTTGGCAGCTGGTTCTTCGTCATGGATATGATCGAAGGACGGATCTTCTGGGATGCCAGCTTTTCCGATGTGTCACGGCATGACCGGGCGGCGTACATGGACGCGATGAACGCGACGCTGGCCCGGTTGCATACAATAGATCCCGCTTCGATCGGTCTAAGCGATTACGGCAAGCCTGGCGGTTACGTGGCTCGCCAGGTGGCGCGCTGGTCGGCCCAGTACCTGAGCGACGAAGTGGCCGGTCGGCATCCCGCGATGGATCTGCTCACCAACTGGTTGCCTCGGCATCTGCCAGCCGCCGATGAGGTTGCCATTGGCCATGGCGACTTCCGGGCCGACAACGTGATTTTTCATCCCACCGAGCCCCGGGTGCTGGCGGTGCTGGACTGGGAACTGTCGACCCTCGGTGATCCACTTGCCGACTTTGCCTACCATGTAATGATGTTCCGCATGCCGCCTGATATCCTGGGTGGCATCTCGGGGCTGGATTTGGCAGGCTTGGAATTGCCGGACGAGGCTGCGTATGTCGACGCCTATTGCAGGCGTACAGGCCGCGATGGTATCCCGAACCTCGATTTCTACATCGCCTTCAACATGTTCCGCTTCGCCGCGATCCTGCATGGTATCAAGGGCAGAGTTGCGCGCGGCACGGCGTCCAATGCCGACGCGCATGCCATGGGCGAACGCTTTGCGCGTGTGGCCGAACTGGCTTGGGCGCAGGCGCAGCGGGTGGGTTGAGGGCTGGACCGGGATTTCGCGTTAGCTCTTTGGCGGCGCCATTTAGTCCAAAGCTAAATCGGCGGCTCATGTTGTACCGAAAGCAGGCGTTCCACCTATGGATCACGATTGAGTCAGATCCGAAAGTTCGCGAGTTTTGCGAGCGTCCTGGCTACATTCAGTTCCGAGGTAAGCGTAGCCTCGCCGACTTCCTGGTGACATACCCTGATCGGCAAGAACTCGTTATCCTCCCCGATCCGATAGTTGGAGGCGATGCGAAGCCACTCGCGAATCTTGATGCCGGCGACAGAAACGTCCGGTTGGTCCACGCCGCGGAGCTGGCGGCCTCGCGTACCTGGGTAGACAACTGGCAGCGCATGTTGCCGTGTATCGTTGCCACACGCGTAGAACGGAGCAAGTCTGTCACTCCGGAATCCGGCTGGAACCCGCGTCGAATATAGAAACCCGGCCGGTGAATTGACACTATTGCTTGCACTCCTCGCGAAGCAAAATCCTCAATTCGCATTAGTCCCGATTAATTTCGTCAATTGGCGTCCTAGACTTCGAAGCCCCCGCTCGTAAGGCATTGATCTCATGGAAGATTCTCTGCGTATAGCGGAGCCGGTTGCGCTCGTCCGCCCGCGCGGTGCGCACCGCTTCGAAGTCTTCAGTCCAAAGCTGAAGCGGCGGCTGACTTTCCACCGACGCTGTGCGTTCGATCAATGGGTCTTGATCGAATCCGATCCGGCAATCAGCCACTTTTGCGAGCGCCCCGGGTTCATTCAGTTTCGAGAGAGGCGGCACTTAGCAGACTTCCTGGTCTCGTACTCCGATCGTCAAGAGTTGATCCTCCTGCCGGATCCAGTGATCGATGAAGAAGCGAAGGAGGGCCTCGAGTTGAACGCTGATGCGGTCAATGTCCGGTTGGTCGACGCGGCCGAACACGCCGCACGGGCGGCTGGCGCCACTCACCTGAAAGGGCTTCCACACATGAAGTCGTCCATTGGTATGCACCTGTTTGAGCAACACGCGGCGCTGCTTTATTTTTAGGAGCAGCCATCCTGCCAGCGCCGGATAGCTTTCTCGTCGGTTCGCAGTTCCTCAGCATGCACGCGACCGGTATGCAGCAGATTGAAGATGGCGGCGCCCACAAGCACTGGGTCGCCTTTCGAGAACTCTCGCTCGATGACTGAAAGCGGCTTTGGACTGGCGACAAAGCGCTCTTACGATAAGGCGGAAAGTCGGCCGGCCATGCGCCCCTACCAGGTCGTGGAGTTCGACGGCCACCGACTCGATATCCGGCTGAAGGTGGTCGTACGCGATGCATTGGGCTTTGAACATGAATTCGAGATCGAACGCGTTTGGCTGCCTGCAATCATCGACGTCTGCACGCGTGCGGTGCTAGGCTTTCATCTTGCGATTTGCCGCGAGTATAGTCGCTACGACGTCATCAAGACCATCGAGTCGGCCCTGGAGCCGCATCGACTGCGCGACTTCACGATTCCTGGTTTGGCCTACGGTCCGCACGACGGCTTTCCCTCACAGCGCCTCCCAGAGCTGGCGTATACAACCTGGGAATGGATGAAGCTGGACAATGCGAAGGCGAATCTCGCCAAGGAGACGCTCGACGCGTTGTGCGAGTTCGTTGGCTGTTGCGCAGACGCAGGGCCAAAGTACAGTCCCGATTCGACCGCACATCAACTTGTATGGTGCGCAACACAAGCAGCGTCCTTGCGTGCAGCACGGATTTGATCGGCAAGAGCTTGCTTATCTACCTGAATGCCGATGATCTTCGCTGTGCCCGCGCGTTCCAACCAGACGGCGCGGAGTTTGGGGTCTTGGAGGCGCAGGGGGCTTGGGGCGTGATACGGCATAACCTGAAACTACGCCAGCAAATCAATCAGGAGAAGAAAGACAAGAAGCGGTCGCGTGGGCCAGTGGATGCGGATCCCATCGGAGACTACGTCGACGGAAAGATGGCGCAGGCAAAGAAGTCACGGAAGGCGGCATCCGAACTGGCGGAAGCAAAGCGGATTCTGTCATCCGCGCCGACGGCGCGAACTGCGATGGGGCGGGGAGCATCCGCCGCCCAGACCGCAACGAACGCCGAGTCAGAACAGAAAGCAGACAAGGCTTCCGAGCAGAAAAAAACACCGACGCGACCCAAGAAGCTGTCTATCGGTACCGGCCAAGTCCATTAACCCTGTCATCCGCGAGAGAGTCATCATGTCGCTTCAGATACCGCGTCCGATCGATCCATCGCTGCACCCCTTGGTCACCGGCAACTATCGTATCGCCACGCCGGCCATCGAAGAACTCTACGAACTGGTCACTCGATGTCTGCGCTACAGAATTATGGGCGCCCTGATCTACGGCCCGTCGCGCATCGGTAAGACGCGGGCAATCGAGTACGTGCGATTGCTGTTGGCACGCGAACACCCACGGATGACCAGCTACCACGCACGATGCGAACACAAGCCGAGGCATGCGGAGGGACCGTTCTTCGCCAACCTGCTTGAAGCGGTTGGCGACCCGGATCCTAACGCTGTCGCCAACCCGGCCAAACGTATGCGCCTCGCACTGAGGATTCGTGAGGCCGCCGCTCGGGCAGGCAGTGGGACGGTTCTGCTTTTCTGTGATGAGGCGCAGCGCTACAACGACAATGAATACGAATGGCTGCGTGACGTTCACGATGCGCTGGATCGACAGCAGATCAAGTTGTTCACCTTCCTCGTCGGGCAACAGGAATTGCTCGCTCAGAAAACGGCCATGCAGTTGGCCGGGGAAACTCAGATTGTCGCGCGGCTGATGGTCGAGGAATTGGCCTTCTACGGCATTCGAAATGCGAAGGACGTGGTGGCGACGTGTCTGAGCGGCTATGACGAGACGGCTTATCCTGAGCGTAGCGAATGGAGCTTTACCCGATTTTACGTTCCGCAAGCCTTTGACGCTGGCTATCGACTGGTCAACGATGCCGACGCGCTGTGGGACGCGTTCGAGACGGCGCACCACAAGGCCAGCTTGCCTGGGGCTCTCGAGATTCCAATGGAGTCGTTTGTCCGTGCCGTAGAGATCCTGCTAAAGGATAGCGAGCTCAGGGATTGCCCGGGCTACTGTCCCGAGCCAGCGCTATGGGCGCACGCGGTACGGCATTCCGGTTATGTCCAGTCACGCCATGCAATCGGTCGTGTGCTCGTCTCCGCTGCCTTGTGAGGGCCTAGGCGAAGCTCACTCCGGCGCTGGGCTACGTGTTCGACAAGAAGTGGATCGATCCACGGGAATCGCTCGTCTCGATCCTCTGGAAACTCAAAGTGGCGAATGCCTTGTCCGGTGTCGCTGTGATGCGGTTGATGAGGTTGGACATCGATCCCTACGAGAGCCTTCCGCCGACGAGGGGATTCGTCGATATCGTTCGGCTGAACGAAGCGCTGGGCTTGCCAACAAAATCGCTGCACATGGCACTCATCGAGGAAACCAATCGGCGACGCTATAGCGAAGTGTTTCGCTACCGCCATTTCTGCATGGTGCGTGGCTACCACTCTCTCTTGCACCAATTAGAGACCGCGAGTCGATGTCCTGCGCATCGTTGCCCCGTGGAGTCGACATGTAGACGGTGCGGACATGAAGCGCCGTATTACCTGAACGTGCAGCTACTCGAGGCACCATACCGTTGTCCGCATTGCCATGCATTCTATGGCCACCGGGGGTGGCTACCCGACCGTCTTCAGCCGATGAGGCCGGACCACCGCAAGGCGTTCGCGCGCTCGTACTTTGAGCATGGCCTCGGATGCAGGAGCCGCGGGTAGAGGTTTCGCGGGTTCGATCTGCATAGCGCGAGCCGCTGCCACAAGGCGGTCAGGTTGACCTGTTTCAGGTCTCCGATCTTGGGTCGCCAAATGGAGATGGCGCAGCATTTTGGGTCCGTGCAGGCGTTCGCATGCCCTCAATTGACACTTCGCGACCAAAAGCCGGTGACGATTTTAGTTCGCGTAGCGTAAGTCATTGATTCTTATGATGGTACGTCCGGTTGCGGCACCGTTGTCATGCGGATTGACGACATTACTTCGGGGTCGGTGACGACTTTCCTTTGTTCTACGTCTGGCGGCGTCACACCGCCCTGAACACCGACATGCGCCCACCACTGGGGCGGCCTCTCCCCCGCCCGGCTTACGCCACACTGAGGCGTGCGAAACGTGCCCTACGTGTACGGAGCAGCTGCAGCGCGACTCCCGACACATACTTCTTCGGCGCGGGCCAACGCGCGAGCGACAGCTTGAAATGCGATCCATCGGAGGGTAGTGAACAAGTACTAGAGGCGACGCTGAACAGCAGCAGGAATATGCCGGACGAGGAAAAGGGAGTGAGCCGGCAAGCCGGCCCATCCCGCATGGATCAGACGGCGTCCGCGTTGATTTCGATGACCGCGTCAGCGGCGTACGCGCCTTCACCCAGCGGCATGGCAAACACCGGGTTCAGGTCGATCGACTGGAGGCGGTGCCCCGCCGCCACGGCGAATGCCGACAGCCGCGACAGCGTACGCGCCAGCGCGGGGATATCCGCCACCGGCCGGCCGCGCGCGCCCAGCAGCAACGGTGCGCCCTTGATCGAACGGATCATGGTCTCGGCCACGTCCTCGCCGAACGGGCAACGGTGGAATACCACGTCCTTGAGCACCTCGACGAACACGCCGCCCAGGCCGAACATGGCGATCGGGCCAAAGACTGGGTCGCGGTTGATACCCATGATGCATTCCACACCGCCACTCAACTGCCTGGCCACCAGCACGCCTTCGATGCGCGCATCGGGCGCGGCCTTGCCGGCACGCTCCATCAGCGTGGCGAAGCCGCTGCGGACCGCCGTCTCGTCGCGCACGTCCAGCAGCACGCCGCCGATTTCCGACTTATGCAGGATGTCCGGCGACAGGATCTTCAGCACCACCGGGTAGCCGATCCCGCGCGCGGCTAGCACCGCCGTTTCCACCGAACTGCAGGCGCGCTCCGGTGCGCTGGGAATGCCGGCTTCGGCCAGCAGCGCCTTGCTCTGCGCTTCGCTCGGCGTCTGCGCCGGCAGCGTGACCGCGCCGAACTGCGGCGCCCCGGCCAGCGGCAGCATGGCGAAGGCGCGGCCGAAGCGGCCCATGGCGGCAATGGCGGCCACGGCCCGGCTCGGGTCCTCGAAGACGCTGAAGCCTTCGGCCTCGTAGCTGCGGATCACTTCGCGCGGGCCACGCAGCACCAGCACATAGAGCCGGTCCGGATAGGCGGCACGCATGGCCGCCAGCTGCTCGCGCAGCACGGGCGCCACCTCGGCGGTGGTGCCGGCGTAGCTGAAGAAGCCCAGCACGGAGCGATAGCCGCCTTCGGTCAGCATCATCTCCATGAACGGCTTCACCAGCGTCGGGTCGTTGATGAACTGCGCGGTGGTGTCGACTGGATTGCGCGGCGCGCAGATCGGCAGCATCTTGAGCATCCGTGCCTGGGCCGACGTGGGCATCTCGGGCATCGGCACGCCGTATTCCTCGGCCGCGTCGGAGACGATCACGCCCGCGCCGCCACTGACGGTGATCACGCCGAGCGTGTTGTCGGCCGGGAACACGCCGCGCGTGGCCAGGCGCACCACGTCGACCATGGCTTCGGTGGTGTAGGCGCGCACCACGCCGAGTTCTTCCAGCACGGCGTCGACGACCGCGTCGTTGCCGGCGATCGACGCGGTGTGCGACTGCGCCGCCGCGCCGCCCACCTCGCTGCGGCCGACCTTCATCATCACCACCGGCTTGCGCGCGGCGCGCGCGGCCTTCAGCGCTTCGACGAGCCTGTCGCCGTCGTTGATGCCTTCGGAGTAGAGGGCGATCACGTCGGTGTTTGGATCGTCCACCATCAGCCTGACGATCTCGCCGAGCGTCAGGTCGGCCTCGTTGCCGGTCATGACGATGTTCGACAGCCCGACGTCGGAATCCACCAGGGTGGACACCAGGTGGCTGCCGTACGCACCGGACTGGCTGACCACGCCGACGCGGCCGGCGCTCACATTGTCAATGCCCGCCAGCGACGAAAAGCTGCCGACAAAGCCGGTGTGCAGGTTCACCAGGCCAAGCGAGTTCGGGCCCAGCAGGCGCATGCCGGTGCGCCGCGCGGTGGCCACCAGTTCGGCCTGCAAGGCGACGCCGGCTCCGCCCACTTCCGCGAAGCCTGCGCTGAACAGGATGGCGCCGGGAACGCCGCGTTCGCCCAGCGCCTTCACCACGTCCAGCACCTGGCTGGAGGGGACGGCCACAATGGCGACGTCGGGCACTTCCGGCAAGGCGTCGACCGAAGGCCAGGCCTGCAGGCCCTGCACTTCACGGCGATTCGGGTTGACCGGCAGGATGCGGCCTGCGTAGCCAAGCCGGCGCATGGAGGCGATCGGCCGGCCGCCGATGCGCGCGGGGTCGTCCGAGGCGCCGATGATGGCGACCGAACGCGGATTCAACAGTCTTTCCAGGGATGCAGTCGTGTTCATGGATCAGGCTTGCATTGGGTGGATGGCGGGGCGCGCGCGGCCCGGCTTCAGGCGAGCGTGAAGGTCGGCAGCGGTGCGCCGCCGTCAGAGGGCGAGAAGCGCAGCTGCACCTTTTGGCCGATGCGTACCGAATCGAGATCGCAATCGACGATCTGCGTCATCATGGTGACGCCTTCGTCCAGCGTGACGTAGGCCATGCAGAAGGGCGTCGGGCCGGCGCGCCGCGTGACGCTGTACGAGTAGATCGTGCCGCGGCCGCTGGACTGCTTCCAGTGGGTCGTGCCCAGGCAGAACGGGCACAGCGTGCGCGGGTACCAGTGCGGCTTGCCGCAGCTGTCGCAGTGCCGCACCAGCAGGCGGCCTTCGCGCGCGGCGGCCCAGAACTCGGTGTTGTCGGGGTGTTCGGCGGGCGCTTTGAAAGGGGTAGGGGTGTAGGGGGTCGTCATGGCTGAGCTCGATGCCTGCTGTCAGGCGTTATTCGCGTTCCAGGATGAGGGTGGCGCTGCCGTGGCGGCTGCCGAGCAGGCCGCCGGTGCCCTGTGCCAGGGCCAGTCCGCAGTTCCTGACCTGCACCGCGGGATGGGCTTCGCCGCGCAGCTGGCGCACGGCCTCGATCACCTTGGTGATGCCGCCGCGGTTGGCCGGGTGGTTGTTGCACAGGCCGCCGCCGTCCGTGTTGAAGGGCAGCTTGCCCACGCCGGAGATCAGGTTGCCGTCGGCCACGAACTTGCCGCCTTCGCCCTTCTTGCAGAAGCCCAGGTCTTCCAGCTGCATCAGCACGGTGATGGTGAAGCTGTCGTAGATCGACGCGTACTGGATGTCGGCGGGCGTGATGCCGGCTTCGGCAAAGGCTGCCGCGCCGGATACCTTAGCGGCGGACCAGGCGAGGTCGACCTCGCCGCCCAGTTGCCCCTTCACATGCTCGCCGGCGCCAAGGATCCTGACCTTCGGGCGGTTCAGCTTCGCGGCGATTTCCGGCCGTGCCACGATCAGCGCGCCGCCGCCGTCGGACACCACGCAGCAGTCCAGCTTGTGCAGCGGGTCCGAGATCATCGGCGAGTTCAGCACGTCTTCCACGGTCACCACGTCGCGCAGCATCGCGTGCGGGTTGTGTTGCGCGTGGTGCGAGGCGGCCACCTTGATCCAGGCCAGCTGCCCGGGCGTGGTGCCGTACTCGTGCATATGGCGCATGGCCACCATGGCGTACGAGTTGACGGTCAGCGGACTGTAGGGGGCCTCGAAGGGCAGGTCAGGCAGGTCGGCGCCCCAGTTGCGGGCCTTGGTGCCGCTGGAGCCTTCGGAGCGCGGCCGGCCCGCCAGCGTGATCAGCGCGACGTTGCACTTGCCCATGGCGATCGCCTGCGCGGCATGCGACACATGCGCCAGGTAGGAGGAGCCGCCGGTTTCCGTGGAGTCGACGTGGCGGACCTTCAGGCCGAGGTAGTCGACCATGTTCAGCACGCCCAGGCCCGGCGCGTCGCCCGCGCAGAAATAGCCGTCGACGTCCGCCAGCGTCAGGCCGGCGTCTTCCAGTGCGCCTTTCGCGCATTCGGCATGCAGCTGGGCGACGGTCTTGTCCGGTGCCTTGCGGGTCGGGTGCTCATAGGCGCCGACGATATAGGCCTTGCCTTTGATGCTCATCTTGGTTTCCTGTTGGTCAGTGACGGGGAGGGCAGGCACCGCCTGCCCGGGATGCAATCGGGTGGGCGTCTGCTCCGCTTATTCCGGTTCGATGCCGGCCAGCGTGATCAGCCGCTTCCACATCTGCTGGTCGGCGACGATGGTCTTGCGCAGTTCGGCGCCGCCGGCGGGATAAGGCATGCTGCCGCGCGCGCCGTAGTGCGCCGTGGCATCCGGCGAATTCACGAACTCGAGCGTGGCCTGCGCAAGCTTGTCGACGATGGCCGGCGGGGTGCCTGCCGGCGCGAACAGGCCGGTCCAGCTGCTGATCGCCGCCGCAGGCATGCCTGCCTCGGCCATGGTCGGGACGTCCTTGAGCTGCGGCATGCGCGCGCCCGCCGTGACCGCCAGCGCGCGCAGCTTGCCCGACTGCACATGAGGCACGGCGGCCGATACCTCGACGACGCCGTAGTCCACCACCCCGCTCATCAGGTCGGGCAGCAGCGTGCTCATGGCCTTGTAGGGGACGCTCACCGTCTGGATCTTCGCGGCATCGTTGAAGGCGGTGATGATGGTGCGGTAGCCCGTGCTCGACGTGCCGAAATTGAGCGCGCCCGGCCTGGCCCTGGCCGCGGCGACCAGGTCCGCGACGGTGCGGTACGGCGACGTGCCCGGCACCACCAGCGCGACCGGGATCACCGACATGCGGGCGATCGGCACGAAGTCCTTCAGCGGGTCATAAGGCAGGCGCTTGAACAGGAACGGGTTGGCCGCCATGGCGCCGGACGCGGAAAGCAGCAGGGTGTAGCCGTCGGGCGCAGCCTTGGCGACATAGTCGCTGGCCAGGATCATGTTGGCGCCGGGCCTGTTCTCGACCACGAAGCTCTGCCCCAGCTTCTGCCCGAGGTGTTTGGCCAGCAGGCGCGTGTAGTCGTCGGCGCCCGTGCCGGCACTGGTGATCGATACGATGCGCACGGGGCGCTCCGGGTAGGTCTGCGCGGCGGCCGGCAATGCCAGCGCCGGCAGGCAGAGCAGGGCCAGCAACGCACGCAAGGGCCCGCGGGCCCGTTCTGCAAAACAGCTCATGTCTCCTCCGTGGTGATCGTCTTGCCGGCTGCGAGCAGGGCGTGCCGGACAGGTGGTCGCGCGGTATGCGCGCGAAGCGGTGCCGGCAGCCGTGCTGCGCTGCCGGCGCCGGCATTCAGGCGACCGGCGCATCAGGCGCGCGCCGGTGCAAGGGCCACAGCAGCTTTGCCGCCTCGCCGTCCTCGTGGTAGGTATGGCAACTGCCGATCAGCACGGGCTTCGGCATGAGCCCCGTGCCTTCGCCGGGCCAGCGGCCATTGCGCTCGCGGCGGCCGATTGCCATGACGGTCTGCATGGCGGTGGTGGCCAGCGGGCCGAGCAGTTCCGTCAGATGCGTGCAGCCGCGCACGCCACCGATGATCGCTTTTGCCTGCTGGCGGAATCCGCCACGGATCTGCAGCCCCTTCAGGCCGGCGTAAGCGGATTCGATGGCAGTGCAGTGCCCGGTCGGGCCGGTTTCGATCAGCGCCTTCACGTCATGGATGACCAGGGACCGGTCCACCGTCACCACGATGCGCATGTGGTGGATGGCGCCACCCGGCAACACCTGCTTGAACAGCAGATCGGTACCGGTGGGACTGATGTCCCGCATCTCGGCCTCGATATCGACCAGGCCGTCGCTGCGTTCGTAGCCATGGCAGGTCACCTGGCGGGTGTGAATGGCGGTGCGTTCAGTCGTATTCGGGGTCATGAGCGGGCTCCATGCCATGGCTGCGCACGGCAGCCGGCCGCAAGTCGATCGGTAGTCAGTTCCAGGTCAGCACGGCAGCGCGCGGCCGCCTGCCGGCGTGCATGCGCCGGTGGGCAGCCCAGAACAGCACCCGCAAGGGAAACCCGAGGCCACCACTCATGGCTTGCCGGCAGTGTTCCGCCTGCAATTCCACCGGCACGCCCAGTTCTGCCGCCGACGCGTAGCAAAGGATGCGCGTGCGCTCGTCGCCGCGGCACATGCGGTCGCTGAGCATGGCGTGCAGCGCGACCTCGTAGGACGACTCATCGGCGCATCCCGCGGCTTGCCTGGCACTGCGCTGCAGATGGCGGCTGAACTGGCGGACCTCCTGGAGCAGATCCATGAGCCGCTCCATGGGCGCGACCGCCTGCGGCGGCTGGTTGGATGCGGATGGTCGGTGAGGGGCCTGGGATGACGCCGTAGGCGTCCGGTATGGGTGGCACTGCATCAGCTTGTCTCCGGGGCAGCCGGTTTCGTTTGAACAGGGCTGCGGGTTCTGCAGGCAAGTGTCACGCGCCGGCCCGGGAATCGCCCCACTCGACCAAGGGGGGCAGGCGGGTCGTAAGAGCCATGTAGCTTCATAAGCCCGGTTATCCGCGTGACAGGGGGTGGCGCAACGGGCGGATCGAGCCCGATGTGCACCATATCCCTCATTGCTACGAAATCTGGTAGGTAATTACGAAATAGCGTAGTATAGATTCATACGACATTGCGATAAGTTCTACGGCATATCGTAGAGAACAAAAGTTGCGAAAGACGAACGTGACAATCCGCCGGGGCATCCGGCACGACAGGAGACAGTGGCAATGCAGAGACAGCTCGTGAAGCGGGGCTTGGACTGGTGTGTGAAGGCGCTGGCACCACGATGGGCGGCAGTACTGGGCCTGGCGGCCCTGACGTTGGCCGCGCCGGCTGCGCTGGCGGAGGCAGGCTACCCCGCCAAGCCAGTCACGCTGGTGGTGCCGGGACCACCCGGAGGCATCACCGATCAGCTCGGACGCCTGATTGCGGCCCGGATGACGAGCGGCGCCGGTATCCGCGTCATCGTCGACAACCGTCCCGGCGCGGGCGGCAACCTGGCGACAGACCTCGTCGCGCGCGCCGATCCCGACGGCTATACGGTGCTCATGGGAACGCAGGGGACCATGGCGAGCAACCAGTTCCTGTACAAGTCGCTGCGCTTTGATCCGGCAAAGGATTTCGTCGCGGCACAAGGGCTGGTTTCCATCCCCAATGTGCTGGTGGTGAACAGCCGCCTGCCGTACCAGTCGGTCAAGGACCTGGTGGCGTTCGCGAAGGCGAATCCGGGCAAGCTGACCGTATCTTCCGCGGGCAATGGCACCGGCACGCACCTCGCCGCGGAACTGTTCCAGGCGCAGTCGGGCGTCAGGCTGGTGCATATCCCGTACAAGGGCAGCGCGCCGTCGATCAATGACCTGCTTGCAGGGCAGGTCGACATGACGTTCGACTATCCCGTCTCCACGCTGGCGCAGATCCAGGCCGGCAAGCTGCGCGCGCTCGCTGTGACCGGCACCACGCGACTGCCCGCGTTGCCCCAGGTGCCCACCATCGCCGAGGCCGGCTACGCCGGCGCGGAATCCACGTCGTGGATCGGCTTGTTTTTCCCGGCGCGCACGTCGGCCGCCATCGTGACCCGGTGGCAGGCCGATATCGGCCGGATCCTGCAGGATCCGGCGGTCATCGACGCCATCCAGAAGATGGGCGGCGTGCCATTGCCCTTGTCCGGTCAGAAGTTCGGCAGCTTCGTGCAGGCCGAGCGCAGCAAGTGGAAGGACACCATCCAACGCTCGGGCGCCACCATCGACTGACCAGGATCGCCCCCGGCGCAGACCGCTGGCCGGGAACAAGCAGAGGAGATTGAAGACAATGTTGCACCATTCCGCCCACGTTCCGGGATCCAAGCCTCCGACATCTGGCCAGCCCGGTGCGTCGCCCAGGTATCGCGACGCTGCGCTGCGCACGGCGAAAGCCATCCATGAAGCGCGCGCCGACGGCACGCTGCTGCTGCGCGCCGGCATTGCGCCGGTGCCCGCGCCGCACCTGGGTTTCAGCGGCTTCGTCGAAGGCTGGGCACGGCAGCGTGCCACGCAAGTCGCGCTGGCGCAGCGTGACAGCGCCGGCGATTGGCGCACGGTGACCTGGGAGGACTTCCACCGGCAGATGCTGGCGGTGGCGGCCGGATTGCTGGAAATGGGCCTGTCGCGCGGGCGTCCGCTGATGATCCTGTCCGGCAACTCGATCGAGCATGCACTGCTGGCGGCGGCGGCCGAATACGTGGGCATCCCGTGTGCCGCGACATCAGCGGCGTATTCCCTGCAGAGCAAGGATTTCGCCCGGCTGAAGGATATCCACGGCCTGCTGGCGCCAGCCGCGGCATTCGTGCAGTCGGCAACCGCCTTTGCCCGCGCGCTGGAGGCACTGGCCATGCCGGCGCAGGCGGTCATCGCCGTCGAAGGTGCAGCGGATGGCCAGATGCCGTGGGCATCGCTGCTGACCACGGCGCTGACCCCGCAACGCCTGGCGCAGGTCGAGGCGGCGCACGCCGCCGTCCGCGCCGAGCATACCGCGCGCATCTTCTTTACCTCCGGGTCCACGGGCGTGCCCAAGGGCGTGGAGATTTCCTATGCCAGCATCCAGGCCCTGATCGGCCAGTTTCTCTTTGCCCATGCCGACCCGGTGTACCAGGGGGCGGTGGTGCTGGACTGGCTGCCGTGGAGCCACGTGTTTGGCGGCGTCGGCAACGTGGGGCGAGCCTTCGTGCTGGGCGCTTCCTACTACATCGACGACGGCCGTCCGGTTGCCGGGCAGTTTGCGCGCACGCTGCAGAACCTGCGCGAGGTATCGCCCACGATGTTCGCCACCGTGCCCGCGGCGTGGGCCATGCTGGTGACCGAACTGGAGCGCGACGAGGCGCTGGCCCGCGCGTTCTTTGCGCGGCTGATGTTCGTCAGCTTCGGCGGCGCGAGCCTGCCGGCCGATGTCTACGCGCGCTTCCAGCGCCTGGCCGAGCACACCGTCGGCGAACGCATCCTGTTCACGAGCGGCTTCGGCTCGACCGAAACCACCGCCATGGGCCTGAACTTCAGCCGTCCGGCCGAAGAGACCGGCAACCTGGGCATGCCGGCACCCGGCGTGGAGATCAAGCTGGTGCCGCTGGACGGCGGCGACGGCCGCTATGAGATCCGCATGCGCGGCCGCAACCTGTTCGCGGGCTACCTCGGCCGTCCGGACCTGACTGCCAGTGCCTTTGACGAAGAGGGCTTCTACTGCATGGGCGATGCCGTGCGCCTGGCCGAGCCCGATGCGCCCGCCGAAGGCCTGCGCTATGCCGGCCGGTGTGTCGAGGATTTCAAGCTGATCAGCGGCACCTGGGTGCGAACCGGTGCCGTACGCGTGGGCTTGCTCGAACAATGCGCGCCGCTGCTGACCGATGCCGTGATCTGCGGCCATGACCGCGATTTCGTGGCCGCGCTGGCGTGGCCCAACGTGGTGGCCTGCCAGGCACTGGCGCCCGAACTGGCCGGTCTGGGCGCCGAGGCGCTGGTGTCGCATCCGGTGGTGGTGCAGGCCTTGGCGCAAAAGCTGCGCAGCGGCGGCGGGGCCAGCGCCAGCCAGCAGGTGCGCCGGGTGCTGCTGATGGCGGAGCCGCCGTCGATCGATGCCAACGAAATGGCTGACAAGGGCTACATCAACCAGGCCACCACGCGCGAGCGCCGCAAGTCACTGATTGAAACGCTGTACCAGGATCCGGCGGCCGACGCCGTCGCTTCGCTGGGCTGATCTGTCGTACGGGCGGCGCGGATGCCCGTGCCGCCATTGCATTGTTGTGGCGTCCCGCCACCGCCAATCCGCAGAGGCTGTCTATGCGTGTTGCACCCCCAATCCACCTGACCGAACAGGAACGTGCCGAACTCGAGGCACTGACCCAGGCGACCGATGCGCCGGCACGGCTGGCGCAGCGTGCGCGCATCATCCTGCTCGCCGCCGAAGGCGAACAGAACAAGACCATCGCGCCGCTGCTGGGCATTGGCCGCGCGCAGGTGGCGCGCTGGCGCGAACGCTATGCGTTGTCGGGCCTGGGCGGCATCCTGCAGGACTTGCCGCGCGGAGCGCCGCCGGTGAAGGTCGACGTGGCGCGCCTGGCCTTGCTGACCAGTTGCGACGGCACGGAGACGCCGCGCAACTGGAGCACACGCAGCCTCGCCGCCGAACTCGGGGTGAGCGCGGCCAGCGTTTCGCGCCACTGGCGTGCGGCCGGACTGAGGCCCGGCGCCAGCCGCCACGTGCGTGGCACGCCGGCGGCGAATCCTGCCGCCGGCGCGGTGGATATCGCGGCGCTGTACGCGTCCCCGCCCGTGCATGCGCTCGCGCTTTCCATCGAGGATCCGGCCGAGGCCGACGCATACGCGCTGCCGCCGGACAACGCCGCCTGCAACATGCGTACACTGCCGGCCCACCAGCGCAGCCTGGCTGCCTCGCTGATGACCGCACTGACGATGCTCGAAGCCGGCGTGGCCGGCACCGCGTCCGGCCATGTCCGCCATGAAGCCTGGCTGGCCTTCCTGCAAGACGTGGAGGCGGCCGCGCCGCCGGGAAGGCGGATGCGGGTGCTTGCCGTCAGCCACGCCTGCCACGATCACGCGGAAGTACAGCAGTGGCTGCAGCAGCATCCGCGTTTCCGTGTGCAACTGGCCCCCTGTCCCGCGGCATGGCTGCGCATGGTCCAGCGTTTCCTGCGCGATGCGCAGGCGCAGCGGCGAAACGGATTTCCCGCCGGCATCCCCGAACTGCTGGCGGAAATCGAAGCCGCCACCCGGGCGGGCGCGAATGTGCCCTACAGGTGGATCCGTGCCGCGACGGACGCGTGGCGCAGGCCGGCCGCTACGGAAGTCTCCAGCGATCCCGAGGGGACAGCGGGTGGCGAACCAGGGCTGGTCCCGCCGGTTCGCGCCGAAGACGAGCCGGCAAGGGGTGCGCGGGAACCGTGGCCAATGGCCTGCACCAAGGTGCTGCCCCCGCGCGGCGCACGTCAGCTCATGCCGCGCGAAGCGCTGATGAACCGCCTGCTGGAGGCGCGCCGGCAGCGCTGCGTGGTGATCCTGGGACAGGCAGGCAGCGGCAAGACCAGCACCCTGATGGCCTGGCGCAAGGAAATCCTGCCGTTGGGCTATGACGTCTGCTGGCTGTCGCTGGCGCTCGAAGACAATGAACCGTCGCGTTTCATTGACTGCCTGCTGGCCAGCATCGGCGAAGCCGATCCTGCCGCCGCCCGGGAAGCCGCGGGAGCGGTCGGGGCCGACTGCGGCGACGCCGCAATCGAACTGTGGGTGATCACGCTGGTACAGGCGCTGGCCCGGCGCCGGCGCGAACTGGTGCTGATGATCGATGACCTGCACCATATCGCCGACCCGCGCATCCTGCAGGCCCTGCAATGGCTGCTGGATTACGCACCGCCGCACCTGCACCTGGCGTTCAGCTCGCGCAGCGCGCTGGAACTCTCGATGGAGCGGCTGCGCCTGCAGGGGACCCTGGTCGAATTCGACATGCACGACCTGCGCTTCACGCCGGAGGAGTCGGAACGCTTCCTGCGCGAGCAGCTCGGCGCGATCGAGCGCGACGATGCCGTCGCCCTGCATACGCTGACCGATGGGTGGGTAGCCGGCCTGCAGCACTTCGCCATCGACCTGCGTACCAGGCAGGCCGGCAAGACTCCGCTGACGCGCGTGCGCGATGCGCGCGGATTAGCCAGCTACTTCGAGCGCGAGGTTCTCGTGCGCCTGGCACCGGACGATCTGGAGATGCTGGTCAGCATGTCAATCTGCCAGCGCTTTTGCGCACCGCTTTGCGCGGACGTGCTGGGCAGGCCGATGGCGATTTCACACATCAAGTCCCGCCTGGGCAAGATGGTGGCTGACCACCTCTTCATCGCGCCGGCGGGCAGCCACGACCACGAAACGTGGTATCGCGTCCACCCCTTGCTGCGCGAGGTGCTGCTTGCCCGCCTGGCAGAGCGCGGCGAGACCGGACAGCTCGCCTTGCATACGGCGGCGTGGCGCTGGTATGAGAGTCGCGGCCATGTTGACGAGGCCGTTTTCCATGCCGTGAGGGCCGGTGACGTCAATGCCGCGGCGGGAATGGTCGAAAGCTGCGCGCAGGCGCTGCTGTCGCGCGGCGAGCTGCACCGGGTGGCCGGGCTGATGCGCCTGCTGCCGGCGCAGCAGGTGGAGCAGCGCTTCGGCCTGCATATCGTCAACGCCTATATGCATCTCTACTCGCGCGATTTCGACCAGCTGCAGCGCAGCCTGGACCAGATGGAGTCGCAGCAGGACAGGCTGGACGAGTGCGAGCGCTACAACCTTTGCCTGCTGCGCGCCGGCCTCGCCCTGCAACTGGACAATACCGATGCCGCCGCAGCCATGCTGCCGCGCCTGTGGGACGTGCCGGCAGGCGTCGACGACTTTGCATGGCATGCACGCGGCAACGTGCTGTCATGGATGCTCACCGCGCGCGGCGAGTATGACCTGGCCCGCCGCATGCTCGAGGAGGCAGAGCTGCGCACCGGCGCGCCGCGCAGCGGGCAGCTTGGCCGCTGCATCCATGCCATCAGCCTGGCGCGGGAAGGCAAGATCAAGCAGGCCAGCAAGATCGTGCGCGAGGTGATGGAGGAAGCGGAGCGCCATGGC
The DNA here is from genome assembly GCF_015549295.1 of Cupriavidus sp. IK-TO18. NCBI lineage: Bacteria > Pseudomonadati > Pseudomonadota > Betaproteobacteria > Burkholderiales > Burkholderiaceae > Cupriavidus > Cupriavidus sp. IK-TO18. The sequence goes on along the minus strand of NZ_JADGMP010000018.1, from coordinate 145,835 downwards.
GCCGCCTACGTAGGCCTGGCCTGCATGGCTGCCGGCCTGCTGGCCGACACGCTCTACGAGTTGAACGAGACGGAGGCCGCGTGCCAGCTGCTCGAGCCGCGCATCGACGTGCTGGAGCGCGTCTCGCTGCCGGATATCGTGCTGCGCGCTTGCCTGGTGCTGTCCGGTTCGCACTGGCTGGCGGGCCGCCGTGCGCAGGCGCTGGGCTGCCTCGACCGCCTGGAAGCGTATGCGGTGCGCTACGGCCTGGACCGGCTGCTTGCCGAGGCCCTGGTCTTGCGCCTGCGCCGCCATTTGCAGCATGGAGAGATGGAACGGGCCAATGTCGTGCTGGAATGCGTCCAGGGCCTGGCGGAGCGCTATGCGGGCGCCGGCCCCGAAAGAGCGGGCCAGATCGCGCGGGCCGCGGCGCGTGCCGGCGTCGACATGGCCTTGCACACCAAGGACTATGCCAACGCCATCGAGCGTATCCAGCCGCTGCTTGCGGGCAGCGGCCAGGAGCTCGGCGGGGTCGGCCTGCGGCTGCAACTGGCCGTTGCGCGCCTGGGGCTCGGCGAGCACCAGGCAGCGAACCAGGACTTCCTGCATTCTGTCCGGGAAGGCCATCGGCTCGGGCTGACGCGGACGTTGCTCGATACGCTCGAGGGGGCGCCGGACGCGCTGGCGACGCTGGGGCGCGACTCGGTGCCGGATCTGGTGCTGGCCTTTTACGTCAAGCGCCTGCAGGACGCACAGGGCAGTATCGCGCCGCGGCAGCGTCTGCCGCACGCCGGTGTGGTCCCCGGGCCGATGGCGACACTGAGCGATCGCGAGCGCGAGATCCTGGTGCTGCTGGCGCAGGCGATGTCGAACAAGAAGATCGCCAAGGTACTCAACGTCTCGGCCGAGACGGTCAAGTGGCACCTGAAGAATATCTACGCCAAGCTTGGCGTTGGCGGACGGGGCGGGGCGGCCGCGCGCCTGCGCGACCTGGGCGGCGCCACGCCCGTACAGGCCTGACGCCAGGCCCCTTATTGTCGTTGTGCCGGCCGTTCCCTCGCACGTGGTGGTACGCCCGGACATCTTTCGGGCGGGGGGCTTTCCAGCATATGTCCCATCCGTCCCCCTTCCATAAGCTCCGTTCCGGACCGCCCCCCGGGTTGGGGAGTGCCCGTCCGGATGCCGCCCGCAATCATGGTTACCCAGGCAGCATCGTCGACAGCCCTGTCATGTTCCGTCCAATCCGGCACCTCGATCACCGGTTGGCCGGCTACATGCAGCGGCACCTTGCGGTACGCCGCGGCACACGGTGCTGATTGCTTGATTCAACCGATTCATTCAGGAGTACGAAACCATGAGCTTGCTCGAAGGGAAAGTCATCATCGTGACCGGCGCTGGTGCCGGGGTTGGCAAGGGCATCGCCCAGGAAGCGGCGCGCCAGGGCGCGCGCGTGATCGTCAATGACCTGGGCGTCAATATCGACGGCTCCGGCGGCAATGCCGGCCCGGCCCAGCAGACCGTCGACGAGATCAAGGCGGCAGGCGGTGAAGCGGCGGCCAATACCGACAGCGTGGCCGACTGGGGCGCCGCGCAGAAGATCGTGCAGCAGGCGCTGGACCTGTACGGCCGTGTCGACGGCGTGGTCAACAACGCCGGCAACCTGCGCGACATCATCTTCCACAAGATGAGCGAGGACGACTTCGATGCCGTGATCCGCGTGCACCTGAAGGGCAGCTGGAATGTCTCGCGCGCCGTCGCGCCGCACTTCAAGGCCCAGGAAAGCGGGGCGTTCGTGCACATGACCTCGACCGCCGGCCTGATCGGCAACTTCGGCCAGGCCAACTACTCGGCGGCCAAGCTCGGCGTTGTCGGCCTGTCGAAGTCCATCGCCGTCGATATGCAGAAGTTCAACGTGCGCTCGAACTGCATCGCGCCGTTCGCCTTCACGCGCATGGTCGGCAGCATTCCGACCAACACGCCGGAAGCGGCCGAACGCATGAAGATCAACATGCGGCTGGAGGCCGGCAAGATCGCGCCGTTCACGCTCGCGCTGCTGACCGACCAGGCCAGGCAGGTCACCGGCCAGATCTTCGGCGTGCGCAACAACGAGATTTACCTGTTCTCGCAGCCACGCCCGATCCGCACGGCCCACAACAGCGAAGGCTGGACCGTCGAGTCCTGCATCGAGCGCGCCATCCCGATGTTCCAGGACTCCTTCTACAAGCTGGACCTGTCGCGCGACGTGTTCGGCTGGGACCCGGTCTGACCGGCTGACGCCGACGCGGCAGCGGGCGCCCCGGGGCGCCCGCTGCCAGCGTCCGAGGAGACAAAGCATGGATTTTCAACGTGACATGGGCCTGGAGGCCTTCCGCGAGCAGGTGCGCGCCTTTCTGCGCGAGCACCTGCCGGCCGACCTGGGCGGACGTATCCGCATCGGCACGCGCTCGCCCAGGTCGGAGCTTATCCGCTGGCAGAACATCCTGAACGAGAAGGGCTGGGGTGCGCCCTACTGGCCGAAGGAGCACGGCGGGACCGGCTGGAGCGTGATGCAGCGGCTGGTGTTCGACGAGGAATGCACGGCAATCGGCGCGCCTTCGCAGGATACCGGCGCGCAGAAGCTGCTTGGCCCCGTGCTGAACGCATTCGGGTCGCCGGAGCAGAAGGCCGAACACCTGCCGCATATCTTCAGCGGCGAGCGCCAGTGGTGCCAGGGCTTCTCGGAACCGGGCTCCGGCTCGGACCTGGCCTCGCTGCGCACCAGTGCCACGCGCGACGGCGACCACTACGTGGTCAACGGCCAGAAGATCTGGACCAGCTATGCCCACCGCGCCGACTGGATCTTCCTGCTGGTGCGCACCGACACCGAGGTGAAGAAGCAGGCAGGCATCAGCTTCCTGCTGGTGGACATGAAAACGCCGGGTATCACGGTTCGGCCCATCGTCACCATCGACGGCTGCCATCACCTGAACGAAACCTTCTTCGACAACGTGCGCGTACCGGTGAAGAACCTGGTTGGCGCCGAGGGCGAAGGCTGGAAGATCACCAAGTTCCTGCTCAACAACGAGCATGCGACAGCTGCCGACCTGCCGATGCTGCGCCGCTACCTGGCGCAGATCCATGCGCTGGCGACGCGCCGCTGCGAGCACGGCAGCGTGCTGCTGGAACGGCACGAATTTGCGCTGCAACTCGCGCGCTTCGAGGCGGAGCTTGCCGCGATCGCCACGCTGGTGCAGCGCGTGGCGGCGATGGAGGAAGACCACAGCCCCGCGGCGCATGCCATGGGCTCCATCCTGAAGATCCGCGGCACCGAATTGCTGCAGAAGATGAGCAGCTTCCTGGTGGAGACCCTCGGGGACTACGGTGCGGTGGCATACCCCACGCCGCAGGACGGCGATGCGGCTGCACCGCTTCCCATGCAGGGTGTGGCACGCGGCATCACCAACGAGATGTTCTTCCGCCGTGCCTCGACCATCTATGGCGGGACCAGCGAGGTGCAGCGCACCATCATCGCCAAGTCAATGTTCCAACTCTGAAGCACGGACCGATCATGAATTTCAACCTGACTGACGAACAGCGCCTGCTTCAGGACAGCGTGCGCCGCTTCGTCGACAAAGACTACGATTTCGAATCCCGCACCGCGCGGATCAAGTCCGGCGAGCCCTGCAACGCCAGGCACTGGGCCATGTTCGCCGAGAACGGCTGGCTGGCCGCGGCGCTGCCGGAGCCGGCCGGCGGCCTCGGTGGTTCCATCATCGACACGGTGCTGATTGCGACCGAACTGGGCCGCGGCCTGGTAGTCGAGCCGTATCTCGGCAGCGGCGTGCTGGCCGCGCAGACGCTGCTGGCGGCAGCCAATCCCGCGCAGCTGGAAATGCTGATGCCCGCGCTCGCGGACGGGTCGCGCCGGATTGCGCTGGCCTACAGCGAAGCGCAGTCGCGCGGCCTGCCTGAACCCGTGACGACGCGCGCGGAGCCGGCGCCCGGCGGCTACATCCTGCACGGCACCAAGACGCTGGTGCTGGGCGGCTGCGACGCCGATGCCTTCATTGTCTCCGCCATGCTGCCCGGCAAGGCTGACGAGGCTGCGCTGTGCAGCCTGTTCCTGGTGCCGGCGGACACGGCGGGCGTGCGGCGTACCGCGCTGCCGCTACACGACGGCAGCTGGGCGGCGGAAGTCACCCTGGACCAGGCCTTTGTCCCCGCCGACGCCTTGCTTGGCGACGCCGGCAAGGGACAGGCCGCATTGCGCCACGGGCTCACGCACGGCATCACGGCACTGTGCGCCGAACTGATCGGCGGCATGGAAAAGACCATCGAGATCACGTCCGACTATCTCAAGGTGCGCAAGCAGTTCGGCGTTCCCATCGGCAGCTTCCAGGCCCTGCAGCACCGCATGGCCGACATGGCCGCCGAGCTGGAGGTGGCGCGCTCGATGCTGTTTGCGCTGCTGGCGTCGATCGAGAACGACAGTGAAGCGGACCTGGCCCGCACGGTATCGCAGGCCAAGACGCTGATCGGCCGCGCTGCCCGCTATGTGTGCGGGCAGGGCATCCAGCTCCACGGCGGCATCGGCATGACGGAGGAGTACACGGTGGGCCACTACTTCAAGCGTGCCGTGGTGGCCGACGCGCTGTTCGGCAACGCCGACCTGCATGAGGCCTGCAACGCCCGCGCGTTGCAGGCGTCCCTGAACGGAAAGGAAACGCAAGCATGAAGATCTACGAAAACATCAGCGACCTGCAGCCGCTGGTCGGCGAAGTCATCGGCACCAGCGACTGGCTGACGGTGGAGCAGGACCGCATCAACCTGTTTGCCGACGCGACCGGCGACCACCAGTGGATCCACGTGGATCCCGTGCGTGCCAAGGACGGCCCGTTCGGTGCGCCGATCGCGCACGGCTTCCTGACGCTGAGCCTGTTGCCGGCGTTTTCCCATACCGCCTACAAGGTGAAGAACAGCAGCACCGGCGTGAACTACGGCCTGGACAAGGTGCGCTTTCCCGCGCCGGTGCCGGTGGGCAGCCTGGTGCGGGCGCATTTCAAGCTGGTGGCCTTCGACGCGCTGGACAACGGTGGCGGGCAGCTTAAGCTGGAAATGACCGTCGAGCGGCAGGGGGGCAGCAAGCCGGTCTGCGTCGCGGAATCGATCATCCGGCGCTTCCCGTAAGCCGACGCCCGGCAGCCGCCGGACTACATAAGACAAGCTGCCCGAACCAGGGCAGGACAGAGAAGGAGGAGACATTTATGCACGAGGCCCTTTCCCCGCGGCGCCGCCGTTTGCTGGCCGCCGCGGCCATCGGCGCACTGGCCACGGTTCTGCCGGCGGGAGCGCAGGCACAGAACTACCCGGAACGCGTGATCAAGATCGTGTCCGTTGCCAGCCCGGGCACCGGCATCGACGACTACACCCGGTTGCTGGCGAAGTTCCTCGCGCAGAAGCTCGGGCAAAGCGTGGTGGTGGAGAACCGGCCCGGCGCCAATATGATCATCGCCAGCGACTATGTCGCCAAGTCCGCGCCGGACGGCTACACGCTGCTGCTGACCGCCTCCAGCGCGATGTCGGCGAATCCCTACCTCTTCAGGCAGTTGCCGTACAACCCGGCCAAGGACTTCGTTCCGGTGGCGCGCATGTCCTCGCTGCCGGTCGCGCTGGTGGTGTCGGCGAGTTCTCCCTACAAGTCGGTGTCGGATCTCGTCAACGCCGCGCGCGCCCGGCCGGGCAAGCTCAATGGCGCCAGCAGCAGCACCGGCTATCGCCTGATGGCCGCCGCGTTCACCGAGGCAGCAGGCATCAAGACCATGGACGTGCCCTACAAGGCGACCGCGACACTGCTGCCGGACCTGATCGGCGGCAACGTGGACTTCACCATAGTCGAGTTTACGGCGGCAATGCCGCTGATCCAGTCGAACAAGCTGCGTGCGCTCGCCGTGCTGAGCCCGAAGCGGGTCTCGCTGATGCCCGATGTACCAACGTTGTCCGAAGTCGGCATGCAGAACAACACGGTGGTGGAAGCCGTATCGCGCATCAACTGGAGCGGCCTGTTTGCCCCGGCGGGCACGCCGAAGCCGATCGTCGAGAAGGTTGCGAAGCTGGCGCTTGAGTTTGTCAATTCGCCCGAGGCGATGGCGCACTACGCCAGCCGCGGCAGCCAGCCGAACCCGGGAACCGGGCCGGAGCTCGGCAAGGCCGTGGTGGTCGACCAGCAGACCTGGAAGCGGCTGATCACCGCGGCCGGACTGCAGCCGGAGTGATGGCCACCGGCCTCTCCGATCCATTCCATATCGATGAACAGGAAGTGACATGCAGCTAGTCGATGCGTTCTATATCCAGGGCGAATGGGTCCCGTCCGCAGGCGGTACGCAGGCGGACATTGTCTGCCCGGCGACCGAGGCCGTGATCGGCAGGGTGTCGATGGGCGGGGCCGCCGACGTGGCGCGCGCGGTGGCGGCGGCACGCGCCGCCTTGCCGGATTGGTCGCAGTCCGGGCGCGAAGCGCGGCTCGCGTTGCTTGGCCGCATTGTCGATCGCTACCAGGCGCGCAGCGCCGATCTTGCCCGCGCACTCAGCACGGAAATGGGAGCGCCGGCATGGCTGGCGCACCAGTACCAGGTGCCGGCTGGCCTGGCGCACCTGCATGCGACCATAGCGGCGCTCAAGGACTTCGCTTTCGTTACCCGCCGCGGCACCACCGAGATCGTGCGCGAGCCGGTCGGGGTGGTCGCCCTGATCACGCCGTGGAACTGGCCGCTCAACCAGATCGTCGCCAAGGTGGCGCCGGCGCTCGCGGCCGGTTGCGCCACGGTGCTGAAGCCGTCGGAGATCGCGCCGCTGAGCGCGCGCATCTTTGCCGAGATCCTGCACGAGGCCGGTACACCCCCGGGTGTCTTCAATCTGGTCTATGGCGATGGCCAGCAGGTCGGCCGGGCGCTGGCGGCGCATCCGGACGTGGCCATGGTGTCGATCACCGGGTCCACCCGGGCCGGCATCGACGTGGCTGTCCACGCGGCACCGACCGTGAAGCGCGTCACGCAGGAACTCGGCGGCAAGTCGCCGAACCTGATTCTCGACGATGCCGACCTGGCGGCGGCGGTCCAGGCCGGAGTCATCAGCTGCATGATGAACTCCGGGCAGACCTGCGTGGCGCCCACGCGCATGCTGGTGCCGCGCAGCCAGTACGAGCAGGCCGTGACCATCGCGGCGGCCACGGCCAACGCGCTCCAGGTCGGCCATCCGGCGTCGCCGGACAGCAAGCTGGGGCCGATCTCCAACCGGCGCCAGTATGAGCACGTGCAGGCCATGATCGGGCGCGGTGTCGCCGAAGGCGCGCGCCTGGTGGCGGGCGGGCCGGGACGGCCGGCGGGGCTGGACCGCGGCTTCTATGCGCGCCCGACGGTCTTTGCCGACGTCAGCAACGACATGGGCATTGCCCGCGAGGAAATCTTCGGGCCGGTGCTGGTGGTGATTCCCTACGACACCGAAGAGGAGGGGATCTCGATCGCCAACGATACCGCGTACGGGCTGGCCGCGCACGTATGGTCGGGCGACGCCGCGCGTGCCCGCCGCGTCGCGGGGCGGCTGCACGCCGGCATGGTGCAGATCAACGGTGCCCGGCCGGACTATACGGCACCGTTCGGCGGCTACAAGCAGTCGGGCAACGGGCGGGAATTCGGGGAGTACGGGCTGGTCGAGTTCCTGGAAGCCAAATCGGTGACGGGGTGCGTCTAGGCGGCCGGTGAGCCAATGAGGTGTTTCGGGTGGTTTGCCCGAGCACCTCTGCCTTCGTCGCGGATCACCGCCATGCGGGGCATCTGCCGCACTCTCTGCGCAACGCTCAGGCGCGCAGATAGGCGCAGAAGGCCCGCGCCAGTTCGTCGTCGAATTCCCGGCTCGCCAGCCGCAGCGGTCCCGGGTTGTTGAGCATGGCGTTGATGATGCTGCCGAAGGCGAACTGGAAGGCAATACGGATGCGCCGTTCCAGCAGCGCCGGGTCACCTTCGCCGTGCAGCCGCATGAGTACTGGCGTCGCCGCTTCAATGAATTCGTGCCGCCCCTCCTTGAAGCGTGGCCAGGCGCTGCCGTGTGCTTCGAGCAGCGTCGCGCGCAGCACGCCCTGATTTCGCAGCACGATGCGCCGCAGCTCCGCCAGCAGCGCGTGGACCCCTGTTTCCAGAGTCCAGTTCCCTTCCTCCTTCAGCGCCGCCAGCCGCGCTTGCATCGACAGATGCGAGTCCTGTTCCGCCGTTGCCTGCAGTGCGCGGAAGAACGCCTCCTTGCTGTCGAACCGGCCGTAGAACGCGCCCGTGGTGACGCAGGCTGCGGCACACACCTCCTGAATGGTCACGCTGTCGATGCCGCGCAGGCACAGCAGGTCGCGTCCGGCCCGCAGCAGCGCGTCTGTGGTCAGCCCCGCACGGCTGTAGCGCGGGGGGATGAAGCCGGGCTGCCCTTCCAGTGCGGACAGGGGCTTGCGTCTTGTCATGATCTTTTCCGCGCTTGAAATGGGTTCTTAAGTCTCGTCGTGGTTTTCCCGGCCCACCCGCGCTGCCGCTTGCATCGGGCGATGGGGTCATCCAAAAATGTAATACCGATTATAAATTGGAGACAAGCCATGAGTACGGTCCACGCTGCAGAAGCCCCCAAATCCGCCCCCGCAGTCGTTCACGCCTCGGTCCTGCAATCATCGTTCACGGTCAGCCGCATCTCGCCCGCACTCGGGGCCGAGATCGGCAATATCGACCTGACGGCGCCGCTTGATGACGGGACCATCGGGGCCCTGCGCAGCGCGCTGGTGGAGCACAAGGTACTGGTGTTCCGCGAACAGGACATTACGCCGGCGCAGCATGTCGGGCTGGCGCGCCGCTTCGGGGAACTGGAGGTCCATCCCACCTTCCCGCACCACCAGGAGTTTCCGGAGCTCGTCCTGCTCGGCGGCGACGACAAGCGCCCCGCCATGGAGAACGGGTACCACAGCGACGTATCGTGGCGCGAGATTCCGTCGATGGCGTCGATGCTGCGTTGCGTCGAATGTCCCGCGATAGGCGGCGATACGGTCTGGGTCAACATGGCGCTGGCCTATGAGCGGCTGCCGGAGCACCGCAAGCAGCAGATCGAGGGGCTGTTCGCCGTGCACGACATCCGCCCCGCCTTCGGCGACAAGATGACCCCGGAGCAGCATCGGCAGTTCCCGCCCGCCACGCATCCGGTGGTACGGACCCACCCCGAGAGCGGCGAGAAGATTCTCTACATCAATTCCGCCTTCGCGACCCACTTCGCCAATTTCCGGGCGCGCAATCCGGTACGCGGCGCGTTCGAGTCCCAGTCCGAAAAGCAGGACCTGCTCGACTATCTCTTCCGCCAGCCGGCCATCCTCGAGTACCAGATGCGGCTGCGCTGGCGTCCCAACACCATCGCGTTCTGGGACAACCGCTCGACCCAGCACTACGCGATCCAGGATTACTTCCCGGCCGTGCGGCGCATGATGCGCGCGACCATCATCGGCGACCGTCCGCTCTGAACCGAACGATAAAAGGAGGCAGTCATGAAATGGAAGGCACTCCTCGGCGCCGTCGCGCTGGCTGTCAGCGCGGCCGCACAGGCCGATTCATATCCGAGCCGGCCGATCACCTTTGTCGTGCCGGCCGCGGCGGGCGGCGCCGTGGATTCCATTGCGCGCGCGCTGGCCGAAGTCGTGGGCAGGCAGATGGGCCAGCCCGTCATCGTCGACAACAAGCCCGGCGCCGGGGGCATGCTCGGCACGCAGTACGTCGCCCGCGCCGCGCCCGATGGCTACACGGTGCTGGTGACCGCATCCGGACCGGTCCTCACGGCCCCCTTCATGTACGCGAAGGTGCCGTATGACGTGAGGCGCGACCTGACCTTCGTCTCGCAGATCTGCACCGGGCAACTCGTGCTCGCGGTCAATCCGCAGAAGGTGCCGGCGAAGACGGTGAAGGAGTTCATGGCCTGGGCGCAGCAGCACAAGGGCAGCGTGACCTACGGCTCGTATGGCGTGGGATCGGCGGCGCACCTGATGGGCTCGTACTTCAGTGAATCGAACCGCCTCGACATGACGCATGTCGCGTACAAGGGAGAGTCGCCGATGGTCCAGGACCTGATCGGCGGCCAGCTGGACTGGGCGATCGGTACGGTGGGCGTGATGGCACCGCACATCCAGAACGGGCGCCTGCGGCCCCTGGCGGTGCTGGGCGACCGCCGGCCGGCGGAACTGCCGAACGTGCCGACCATGTCCGAGTCCGGCTTCCCGCAGCCGGAGTACAGGCCGGTTGGCTGGGCCGCGATGCTCGCGCCTGCGAACGTGCCGCCCGCGGTGCTGGCCCGGCTTGAGCAGGAGGTGCGCGCCGCCGTGCAAACCACGTCGATGAAGGCGCGCTTCCAGATCTTCGGCATGTACGCGCTCGGCACCAGCGCCGCCGAGTTCCGGCGCGACTTCGATGCCACGGTGCCCGTGACGGAACGCCTGATCCGGGCGTCCGGCGCGAGAATCGACTGAAGCCGGGCGAGGCAACATGGAAACCTGGCTGGCCGATGGGCTGCTTCTGCTGTGCGGCGTGGCGATCGGCGCGACGTCGATCGGCGGCGTGCTCGTCGTGCCCGTGCTGTCGGCGGTGGCCGGGGTGCCGCAGCCGGTGGCCATTGCGGCTGCCAGCATGGCATTCCTGCCTACCGGACTGCTCGGCTGGCGCGCCGCGCGCCGGCAAATGCCGGCTGGCGACGCCACGTGGCCGTTGCATGGCGCGGCCCTGGCCGGTGCGCTGGCCGGCGGCCTCGCGATTCTCGCCGTGCCGGCCGGTGCTGCGCGCACAGGGCTGGCGCTGCTGGCCGCGGCGTCCGGTCTTTATGGCCTGGTGTCGGCGGCTTGGGCATCCGGTGCCGCGCCGCGCCAGATGCCTGGGCAGGCAACGCTGGCCGCGCTGGGGCTGGCCGTGGGCTTTGCCTCGGCCATGTCCGGCACGGGCGGACCTGTGATCCTGCTCCCCCTGCTGACGCTGTGGCGCGCGCCGCCCGTTCCGTCGGTGGCGGCCGCCATGGCCATCCAGCTTCCCGTTGCCGTTGCCGCCAGCACGGCCCATCTGCTGGCCGGGCAGTTGCCCGTGATGCTGGCGGTGCAGACCGGCGCGGCCTTGCTGGCCGGCGCCTGGCTTGGCCGCATGGTGGCGCGGCGGCTGCCCCAACGGGCGTTGCGTGTGGTCACCTCGCTGTGCCTGATTGCGGTGGCGGGGTGGTATGGCTTTTCTGACCGGAGTCCATGAGCATCATGACCCATCCCGCTGATCTTTCCGCTACCGGACTGCTGCAACGCTACACGAGCCGCGACCTGTCACCCGTCGAGGTACTGGACGCGGTGCTCGACCGCGTGGCGCGGCTCGATCCCGTCGTCAACGCCTTCCGGCATGTGGATGCGGACGGCGCGCGCGAGCAGGCACGCGCATCCGAAGCACGCTGGGCGCGCGGGAGTCCGCGTGGCGCGCTCGATGGCGTGCCGGTGACCTTCAAGGACCTGCTCCACGTGCAAGGCTGGCCGACGCGCATGGGAAGCCTTGCCACCGGTGATGCCCCACAGCCGGAAGACTGTCCTGCGGCGGCACGCCTGCGCGAGCACGGGGCCGTGCTGCTGGGCAAGACCAATACCTCCGAGTTTGGCGCGAAGGGCGTCACCGAAAGCCGGCTTGCCGGCGTCACGCGCAATCCATGGCACACGGGCCACACGTCCGGTGGCAGCAGTGGCGGTGCTGCCGCTGCCACGGCGCTGGGGATGGGTGTGCTGCATGTCGCCAGCGACGGCGGCGGGTCCATTCGCGCCCCGGCGGCGGCCTGCGGCGTATTCGGCTTCAAGCCGGGCTTCGGGCGCGTGCCATGCCATCCGCCGGCGCATTCCGGTACGCTCTTCCACCTCGGCCCGATGGCGCGCACGGTCGCGGACGCCGCATTGCTGCTCAATGTCATCGGCGGACGTGACGTGCGCGACTGGCATGCCTTGCCGCATGAGGATCGGGACTGGTGCACCGGTCTGGACGATGGCGTGACGGGATTGCGCGTGGCCTACAGCAGCACGCTCGGCTACGTCCAGGTTGACCCGGAAGTGGCCGCGATCTGCGAACGGGCGGTTCGGCGGCTGGCTGCCCTTGGGGCCAGCGTCGAGGATGCGGATCCCGGCTTCGGCAATCCTGTGGAGGTCTTTCGGCCGTTGTGGGATGCGGGTGTCGCACGGCTGCTGCGCGGCATCCCCGCCGAACGGCTGCCGCTGCTCGAGCCCGCGCTGCACGAGTCCGCCGCACGCGGCCGCGCGCTCGACGCCACCGCTTACCTGGATGCGATGGACCGGCGCCGCGAGCTTGGCGTCATGCTGGGCCGGTTCCATGAGCGCTACGACCTGCTTGTCACGCCCACGCTGGCCGCGCCGGCCCCCGAAGTCGGCACCACGTGGTCGGCGCCGTTCTGCCTGCCTTTCAACCTGACGCAGCAACCCGCGGCCAGCGTGCCTTGCGGCTTCACGCGCGCCGGCCTGCCCGTGGCGCTGCAGATCGTCGGTCCCGCGCATGCGGACGCGCTCGTGCTGCGCGCCGCGCGCGCGCTTGAGGCAGCGCAGCCCTGGACCTTTCCGAATCCCGATCCTGTCCTGAATGGAGATACCCATGACTGAATCCGAAGTGAAGGCGCTGATGGCGGCATTCGGCGCCGCATTCCGCGCGGGCGATGCTGACGCAGCCGCCGCCTGCCTTGCCGATGACTTCATCTGGCAACTGCCCGCCGGCACCGGCGATCCGCGCGGCAAATGCCTGCAGGGCAGGGAGGCCACGCACGGCTACCTGCGCGAGCGGTTCGCCGAACAGGCGGCCGGGCAAGGCGTAAGGTTCTCCGACAGCAGCATGGAGATCCTTGGCGACGTGGTTCTGCTGCGCTACCGCGTGCGCGGCAAGGCGGAAGACGGCCGGGCAATCGATGCGATGGGGCTCGACGTGTTCCGCGTCGCCGACGGCAAGCTGCTGTCGAAGGATGCCTACTGGAAGTACGTGACCTGACCGGTGCCGTTGCACCGGGCGTGGCTACACGCGGTTCACGCGGCAAACGCCCCCACGATTCCGGTGGGGGCACTTCGTTTCAGCGCTTCGGCAAGACTCAGAATCAGAACTGGAACAGCGACTTCGCAATGATGGACCGCTGAACCTCGCTGGTGCCACCGTAGATCGTGGTGGCGCGGCGGAAGAACATCTCCGATGCCATGCCTTGCGCGACATCCGCCAGCGGCAATGCCGGCTTGTCTGCCGAACGCTCCGCATGGACACCCGGATACGCCACGGCACCGTGATCGCCCAGCGTTTCCACGAGGAATTCGCTCATCCGCTGCTGCAGTTCGGTGCCGCGGATCTTCAGCATCGAGCCCATCGCATGGGCCGCCGGACTGTGGTCTTGCTCCATCGCCGCGACACGCTGGACCATGACGGTGATGGCCTTGAGTTCGGCGTCATAGCGAGACATGCGCAGCAGGAACTCGTGCCGGTCCGACAGCGACACGCTGCCCGCCTGTGCCGTGTGCGACAGGTCCCGTATCTGGCCTTGCAGGCGGCGCAGCGTGGGCAGGTCGGCCGTGGAGGCATGCTCGTTGTTGAGCAGGAACTTGGTGATCTTCCAGCCTTCGCCTTCGGCGCCGACGAGGTTCTTTACCGGCACGCGCACATTGTCGAAGAAGGTCTCGTTGAGGTGGTGGCAGCCGTCGATGCTGATGATCGGCCGCACGGTGATGCCCGGGGTTTTCATGTCCACCAGCAGGAAGCTGATGCCCGACTGCTTCTTGACGCTCGGGTCGGTGCGCACCAGCAGGAAGATCCAGTCCGCGTGATGCGCATAGCTGGTCCAGATCTTCTGGCCATTGATCACGTAGTGGTCACCGTCGCGTTCGGCGCGCGTGCGCAGCGAGGCGAGGTCGGAACCGGAGCCGGGCTCTGAAAATCCCTGGCACCAGAGGCGGTCGCCGTTGAAGATCGGCGGCAGGTGTTCGGCCTTCTGCTCGGGCGTGGCGAACTGGTTCAGCACCGGGCCGACCAGCTTCTGCGCAAACGAATCCTGCGAAGGCGTGCCGGCTGCCGCGCATTCCTCGTCGAACACCAGGCGCTGCTGCACGCTCCACCCGGTGCCGCCGTGCTCCGAGGCCCAGTAAGGGGCGCCCCAGCCCTGGCCATTGAGGATGCGCTGCCAGCGCACTACGTCGGCCCGCGGCGAACGCAGCCCGTCCTTGCGCGGCGGCAGGTCGGCCGGCTGGTGTTGCCGCAGGAAGTCCCGTACCTGCTGACGGAACACTTCGAGATTGGGGTCGGGTGCAAAGTTCATGAAGGCTCTCCGATGGGTGGCGGCCGGCTGGCCAGCCTGCATTGCCGATGCCATCCACATTAAGCGGGAGCATGGCCGCGAACGCCCCCCACCACTGGGGGCGCCTCACGCGCTTAGGCGCCGATTCATTGGCAACGCCGGGGTGATCCCCCTTGAGATGAGGGGGGCTGCAACACACGGGGTCGCGCCACACTGCTGCCACGGGCTTTCCGGTGCACAGCGATGCCGAACGAGCCGAGCGCACATCCATTCCCGGAGGACAGACGACGATGCAGCCCCAGCAGATCCCGTTGCGCCACAGCCACCTTTGCATTGCGGACGGCGTGGCCGAGTTCGCCCACCAGCGCCCGGCGTCGCGCAATGCCCTGACGCTGGAGATGCGCCAGGACTACCACGACATGCTTGACTGCGTGGAAGGCGACCGTAGCATCCGCGCGCTGATCCTGACCGGATCGGGCGGCAGCTTCTGCGCGGGCGGCGACCTGAAGTCGATCCAGAACATCTTCGCCAGCCCCGATCCGTCGGCGCGGGCGCCGGAGGCCATGCGCCGCCGCCTGCAGGACATCCACAAGTGGCTGCGGCGGCTGCGCGACCTTGAGATCCCGGTGATCGCGGCGGTGGACGGGCCTGCGGCCGGCGCGGGGTTTTCGCTGGCGCTGGCGGCCGACTTCGTGCTGGCGTCGGAGCGTGCGTCATTCTGCATGTCGTTCGCCAAGGTGGGCCTGCTGCCGGACATGGGCTCGCTGTATGCGCTGCCGCGCGCCGTGGGGATGATGCTTGCCAAGGAACTGATGTTCACCGGACGGCGGCTCGAAGTGATCGATGCCAGGCGTTGCGGCATCGTGCATGCCATCCATCCCGCTGAGCACCTGGGCGAGGAAGCGAGGCGCTTTGCGCGTCGCTTCGTAGCCGCTCCGCAGGAAGCGCTCGCGCTGATGAAGCGCGCGCTCAACCGCACGTTCGAAAGCTCCTACGACACCCTGCTGGAGCTGGAGTGCCAGGCACAGGCGCTGGCGTCGGCCGTGCCGTATTACGCCGAGGCAGTCGACGCCTTCCTCCATGGCAAGCCGGCACGCTTTGACTGGGAGCGGGAGGCGCAATCCTGATATGCCTGCCCACGCTCGGTGTGTGCTATGGGCCGCCGCAAGGCTGATGGTCAGACCAAAAGATCCCTTGCTGAATCCCGGGCCTGTTGCACAAATGGCGCGACATAAAGCGGCGTGGCTTCCCTGGCGCAGCGCTGAACAAGCTGTCTCCATGCCCATCACGGGCTCGACGTGGTGGGTGTCTCGCTCCGGCACGTGTGCCGGAGTTTTTTTTGCCGACGAAATCGAAGCAGGGCTTTGCCACGCTTGTCCCCCCTCGACCTGAGGGGGGGTGTGGGCAGGGCCAACGCCTCCCGACAGGGGGGTGTCGGGATGCCAGCGCAATGTTCTCCTAGTCACCGCGCACACGGAGCAAACGCCGTGCGCCGCGCTTCAGGAGGAGGCGTGCCCGTGCCAGACGGGAAGCGACACGCTTGCGTCTGGCGCAGACGATTGACAAGGAGAAGACAAGAAATGAGGAAGACGATTTTCGCCCTGGCGGCGCTCGGCGCCCTTGGGGGATTTGGCGCGACGGCCCGGGCAAATTCCAGCGTGACGCTGTACGGGGTGGTCGACGGGTCCATCGAGTATGTGAATCGCGTCGCGACGGCGCAGCCGACCGTCGTCAATGGCCAGCTGGTGCATTCCGCGAATGGCGGCAAACGCTTCGGGATGCCGACGCTGGGCGGCCTGTCGCCTTCGCGCTGGGGCCTGCGCGGCGTGGAGGACCTGGGCAGCGGCACCAGTGCCATTTTCGTGCTGGAAAGCGGTTTCGCCTGGGACACTGGTGCCGTCCAGTCGGGGCGGATCTTCGGCCGCCAGGCGTTTGTCGGCCTGCAGAACAAGCCCTACGGCAAGCTGATGCTGGGTCGGCAGTACACCTCGTTCTTCGAAGGCATGGCCAACTTCGCCCCGCTGCGCTTTGCCTCGACGTATGAGCCGGTGGCATGGCAACTGGGCACGAACTACCGCGAGGACAACGTGGTCAAGTATGTCGGCCAGTTCGGTCCGCTGCAGGCGGTTGCCCACTACTCGTTCGGCGTCGGCGTACCGGCGATCGGCTCGACCGCGCTGGCCAATGGCGGTGCCGGCGAAGTCCCCGGCGCGTTCCGCGACAACAAGGGCTATGGCGCATCGCTCACCTGGTTAAGCAATGGCTTCGGCGCCACCGTCGCCTACGACGAATGGAATCCGACCGTCACCTCGGGCCAGCCGGGGGAAAGCCGCAAGGTTGGCACCGCGTTCAGCTATGCCACCGGCCCGTTCAAGGCGATGGTGGGCTACCGCTGGGCCAAGGTGGATTTTGCCAACGGCAATACGCTGGCGCGCGACGACTACTACTGGGCCGGGGTCAACTACCAGGCCACCAAGGCACTGGGGCTTTCGCTGGCGTACTACTACGCGGACTTCAAGCGCCTGAGCCTGGGGCCGACCGCATCCGGCAGCAATCCGGCCAATCCGTGGCAGGTGTCGTTCCTGGCGGACTACAACCTGTCCAAGCGCACCGACGTTTACCTGGCGGCGGCCTATTCGCGCAATGCTGGCCTGAACTTCGACTCGTCGCAGACGCTGTTCCTTTACGGCTATCCGATGATGGCCGGACAGAAGGCCATGGTCGGCGTGACCACCGGCATTCGCCACGTCTTCTGACGCCGTCAGGCTGTTGCGCAGTGCGCGCGGGGAACCTGCCGGACCGGGGTTCCCCGCATCTTTCCGCCGGTGCGGGGCAGCACCGGTCCCGTACGGGCGGTCAGGAGCCGCGCCCGATCGGCGCCCCACACTGGTGGGCGCCGATACAAGCCATGTATTGATCGACATACACAAAGTATTTTTCTCGGCGTCCGTGCTTCCGTAGCATCTCCTTCAACACGATTCAAGGAGGCACGATGACACCCACCGCATTGCACTCTCTTGCCGCGGTGCGGGCAGGGAGCCCGGCATGAGCGGCCCGTTGCACGGCGTGCGCATCGTCGACATGACGACGGTGCTGATGGGCCCCTACGCCACGCAGATCCTGGGCGACCTGGGCGCCGATGTGATCAAGGTCGAGCCGCCTGACGGCGACACCGTGCGCGAAGTCGGCCCGCGCCGCCACGCCGGCATGTCGGGGATCTTCCTGCATGCCAACCGCAGCAAGCGCAGCATCGTGCTGGACCTGAAGGCCCCGGCCGGGCGCGAGGCGCTGCTGCGTATCGCCGCCGATGCCGACGTGCTGATCTACAACGTGCGGCCGCAGGCCATGGCGCGGCTGAACCTGAGCTACGAGGACCTGGCGAAGGTCAATCCGCGCATCCTGTACGTGGGCCTGTACGGTTACGGGCAGGGCGGCCCGTACGCGGCCAAATCCGCCTACGACGACCTGATCCAGGGCGCGGTCGCAATTCCCACGCTGGCCAGGCAGGCCGGCAGCGACGTGCCGCGCTACGCGCCGAGCGCGATCGCGGACCGCATCGTCGGCCTGGCAGCGGTCAATGCAGTGACTGCCGGGCTCTATCACCGCGAGCGTACGGGTGAAGGCCAGTCGGTCGACGTGCCCATGTTCGAGACCATGGCCCAGTTCATCCTGGGCGACCACATGGGCGGGCTGACCTTCGAACCGCCGATCGGCCCGAGCGGCTATTCGCGCATCCTCAACGAACACCGCCGCCCGTACCGGACGCAGGACGGCTACCTGTGCGTGCTGCTCTACAACGACAAGCAGTGGCGCAAGTTCCTGGCGCTGATCGGGCAGCCGGACCTGATGGACAGCGATCCGCGCTTCAGCTCCATCGTCGAGCGCAACAAGCATATCCACGAGCTGTACCGCATGGTGGCCGAGATCATGCCGACGCGCACCACGGCGGCATGGACCGAAGTGCTGGAAGCCGCCGACATGCCGGTGATGCAGCTGCACACGGTGGATTCGCTGATGGCGGATCCGCACCTCGACGCAGTGGGCTTCTTCGACGTGGTCGAACACCCGAGCGAAGGGGCGATCCGCTCGATGGCGATCCCCTCGCAATGGTCGAAGTCGCAGCCAACGGTCACGCGGCAGGCGCCGCGCCTGGGCGAACACAGCGCCCAGGTGCTGGCCGAGGCCGGCTACACCGACGAAGACATCCGCGAGCTGGCCAGGCAGGGCGCCACGCGCCTTGCCGCCAACGCCGGCGCATGAACCGAACCAATACCCGATACCGGAAGCACCATTGAACTCGACCCTCGATTCCTTTCCGCTCGTCAGCATCCCGTCCGAGGATGAGGCGCTGCGAGCCCCCATCCGCGAATTCCTGCAATCGGCGCTGCGCGACGTGCCGGCACCCGTGCGTGCGCGCACGTGGATGGGCTTCGATGCAAAGTTCAGCCGCGCCCTTGGCGAGCGGGGCTGGATCGGCCTTGCCCTGCCGCCCCAGTACGGCGGCGCCGGGCGCAGCGCATTTGCACGCTTCGTGCTGGTGGAGGAGCTGATCGCCGCCGGGGCGCCGGTGTCGGCACACTGGTTTGCCGACCGCCAGACCGCGCCGCTGATCCTCCACTGCGGCAGCGAAGCGCAGAAGCAGTTCTTCCTGCCTAGGCTGATCCGCGGCGAGATCTTCATCTGCATCGGCATGAGCGAGCCGGACACAGGCTCGGACCTGTCCTCGGTGCGTACCCGCGCGGTGCGCACCGAGACTGGCTGGCGCCTGAATGGCCGCAAGATCTGGACGACCAACGCCCACCGTGCCCAGTACATGTGCGCGCTGGTGCGCACCTCGGGCCAGCATGGCGACCGCCACAAGGGCCTGTCGCAGGTACTGATCGATCTGAGCCTGCCCGGCATCACCGCGCGCCCGATCCGCGACCTGGCCGGCGACGGCCACTTCTGCGAGGTGGTGTTCGAAGACGTGGACCTGCCGGCCGATGCACTGATTGGCGAAGAGGGCTCGGGCTGGAAGCAGGTCACCGCCGAGCTGGCCTTCGAGCGCAGCGGCCCGGAACGCATCCTGACCAGCCTGATGCTGGCCGAGACATGGCTGGCCGAGGTGAAGGCATCCGGCCTGCCGGTGCCGGATTCGGTCAAGGCGATCGCGGGCCGCATCGCGGGCCGCATGGCGGTGCTGCGGGCGATGTCGCTGGCCGTGGCCGACCGGCTCGACAAGGGCGAGAACCCGGAAATCGACGCGTCCTATGTCAAGGACCTCGGCACGGAGTTCGAGCAGACCGTGCCTGGCTGGATCAGCGAGGCGATGGAGCAGATGCCCGCGTTCCAGCCGTCCGGGGACCTGCTGCGTGCGCACGCCTATATCACGCAGCTGTGCCCGAGCTTCTCGCTGCGCGGCGGCACGCGCCAGATCCTGCGCGGCATCATCGCGCGCTCCCTCGGACTTCGCTGAGACGACACACATCATGACTGATTCCCTGATCGAAGGCTTCGAGCGCGCGCTGGCCGGCCTGTGCACGGACGAACAAGTGCGGCGCAGCGAGAGCGGCGAAGGCGCCGACGCACAATGGGCCGCCATCGATACGCTCGGCTATACCGACGCGCTCGTGCCCGCGGAGCAGGGCGGGGCAGGCCTGTCGCTGACCGACGCCTTTGCGCTGTTCCTGGCCGCCGGCCGCGCCGGCCTGAGCCATCCGTTCGCCGAGACGGCGGTCGCACGCGCCATCCTGGCAAGCGCCGGGCATGGGCACGCGGGCGAGTGCATCGCCATGGCCCCGGCACTGGCGCAGCCGGGCGACACCATCGTCTGCCGCGAAGTGCCGGGCGGCGCGCTGGCGCACCAGGTGCTGGTGGGCTGGCGCGGCGAGTGGCTGCTGATGCCGCGCCAGCTCGCGCATGCCACGCCCGGCGCCTACCGTCCGCAGGCATCGGCCACGCTGCGCTGGGATTCGCCGGCACAGGGCATGCGCCGCCTGCCGGCTGGCGTGGAAGACGTGGTGGCCATCTGCAACGCCGTGCATGCCGCGGGCATGGCCGGCGCCATGGCGCGCATCCAGGCCATGAGCATCGATTACGTCAACGACCGCCAGCAGTTCGGCCGCGCGATCTCGCAGTTCCAGGCGATGCAGCAGGAACTGAGCGTGCTGGCCGAGCAGGCCAACGCGTCGGTCTTCGGCGCGCGCCTGGGCTGCGCCGCCGACGGCTACCTGCCGCGTCCGCTGCTGGCGGCCACCGCCAAGCTGCGCTGCAGCGAGGCGGCCAGCCGTGTCGCCGCCATCGCGCACGCCGTGCACGGTGCCATCGGCATCACCGAAGAACTCGCGCTCGGGCTGTTCACGCGACGGCTGCATGAATGGCGTGCCTGCGCGGGCACGGAAACCGCCTGCGCCACCGCGCTTGGCGATGCGCTGTTCGCGCAGCCGACCGGCGCCGGCCAGGAGATCCTGGACTTCGTGCGGCTGCAGCTGGCACCTGCCGCGTCCTGACCCCTTGATTTGCGGAGCCTGACATGCGGAAAACTGATTCCATCGTGATCGTCGCTGCGAAGCGCACGCCGATCGGGGCGTTCAACGGCGCGCTGGCGCAATACAAGGCGCCGGAACTGGGCGCCGTAGCCATCCGCGCTGCCGTGGCGGAGGCGGGTGTCGATCCCGCCTCGGTCGACGAGGCCATCATGGGCTGCTGCCTGTTCGCGGGCGTGGGCCAGGCACCGGCGCGCCAGGCCGTGCTGGGCGCTAGCCTGCCGGTGTCAACGCCCGCCACCACGCTGAGCAAGATGTGCGGCTCGGGCATGAAGACCGTGATGCTGGCGCACGACCTGCTGCTGGCCGGCACCTGTTCGGTGGCGGTGGCAGGCGGCATGGAGTCCATGACGAATGCCCCCTACATCGTGCCGCGCGGGCGGCATGGCTATCGCCTCGGGCATGGCCAGTTCCTGGACCATATGTACTGCGATGGCCTGGAGGATGCCTACGAAGGCCACCTGATGGGCTATTACGCCGATCTCTCCGCGCAGGAGCGCGGCATTGGCCGCGAAGCGCAGGACGCCTACGCCCGCGAAAGCCTGCTGCGCTCGCAGCGCGCCGTGCAGGAAGGCACGTTCGACGACGAGATCGCCCCGGTTGTGCTGAAGCGCAAAGGGGAAGAGACGCTGTTGACCCGCGACGAAACACCCGGCCAGTGCGATGCTGCCAAGCTGCCCAAGCTCAAGCCCGTGTTTCGCAAGGAAGGCACCGTGACCGCCGGCAATGCGTCGTCGATCTCCGACGGTGCCGCCGCGCTGGTGCTGATGCGCGAAAGC
Source organism: Cupriavidus sp. IK-TO18 (assembly GCF_015549295.1). NCBI lineage: Bacteria > Pseudomonadati > Pseudomonadota > Betaproteobacteria > Burkholderiales > Burkholderiaceae > Cupriavidus > Cupriavidus sp. IK-TO18. Next base: position 124,228 of record NZ_JADGMP010000018.1, on the reverse strand, counting down.
GATGCGCTACGCCAGGGCCTGGCCCCGCTCGCGCGCATCGTCGGCCACACCACGCATGCCCAGGCGCCGCAGCAGTTCGTCGATGCGCCGGCTGCCGCCATGCGCCGCCTGCTGGACAAGGCGGGCTGGACGGCGCAGGACGTGGATCTCTACGAGGTCAACGAAGCATTTGCCATGGTGACGCTGGTCACGCTGCAGGAACTGGGCATCTCACATGACCGGCTCAACGTCAATGGCGGTGCCTGCGCGCTGGGCCACCCGGTGGGGGCCACCGGCGCGCGGCTGCTGGTCACGCTGATCCACGCGCTCAGGCAGCGCAAGCTGCGCCGCGGCATGGCCAGCCTGTGCCTGGGCGGCGGCGAGGCCACGGCCGTGGCGGTCGAGCTGTGCTGAACCGAGCCTGACCATGAGCCATCTGCATGAACTACGCGGCGCCGTCGGCTGGCTGACCCTGGACCGGCCCGGCGCCATGAACAGCCTGAGCCGCGAGCTGATGCGCGGACTCGACGCGCAGCTGCGGCTGTGGCGCGACGACCCCGCGGTGCGCGTGGTGGTGCTGGCCGCTAATGGCCGCGCCTTCTGCGCCGGCGCGGACCTCAAGGAAGTGTCGGTACCGGTGGCCCCCGGTGAGCCTGACTTCATCGACATCGCGGCGGCATTCTTCGCCACGCTGCGCAACTTCCCGAAGCCCGTGATCGCCGCCGTCAACGGCCTGGCGGTGGCGGGCGGGCTGGAACTGGTGCTGGCCTGCGACCTGGTGGTGGCGGCCGAGTCGGCGCGGCTGGGCGATGCGCATGCCAACTTCGGCGTGTTTCCGGGCGCCGGCGGCGCGGCCGTGCTGCCGCGCAAGCTGCCGGCCAACGTGGCCCGCTACCTGCTGTTCACCGGCCGCACGTTCACGGCGGCGCAGATGGAGCGCCATGGCCTGGTCAACGAGGTAGTGCCGGACAGCGAGCTGCCCGGTCACGCCCAGGCCCTGGCCGAAGAGCTGGCGGCACGCAGTCCGCTGGTGCTGGCGCGCATGAAAAGCGTGGCGGCCGAAGCGGCCGACAAGACGGTGGCCGACGCCCTGCGTCATGAACTGCTGGCGTTCCGCGACCACCAGCGCTCCTACGACATGCAAGAGGGATTGCGTGCCTTCGCCGAGAAGCGCGCGCCGGTTTTCAAGGGATGCTGACCCCGACACACATACGGCCCCGCCAGCTGCCCCGAATCCCTTCCAATGCGGCTCGCGTCGCGCGATGCATCGCGTCAGCACGCCGTCGGCGCAGGCGCGCCGGGCGGCCCGGGCATGATCTCCCGCGCAAGCGCAACGAAGTTGCGCGTGGTGGCGTTGACGGTCTCGGGCAGCGTCACCAGCGCAATACCAAGGTCCAGCCTCTGCGGCATGCCGGTCAGGGGAACGAGCTTCACCCCGTCGCCGGCCTGCCTGGCCGCCGTGGCGGGCACCAGCGCCACGCCGAGGCCGCTTTCCACCAGCGCGAGGATGGATGGCACCTGCACCGCTTCCTGCGCGATGGGGGGCTGGATGCCGGCTTCATGAAAAGCCATCATCGTCATCGAATACATGGCCGGCACGAAGGTCCGCGAATACACGATGAACGGCGTGGCGCCGAGCTCCGTCACGTCCACCGCGTCGCGCGCGGCCAGCGCGGAGTCGGTGCTGACGGCAAGCACCATCGGGTCGGGCTGCAGCAGCACGACGCTGGCGCTGGAGCGCTCCAGGATCGGGTAGCGCACCAGCGCCACGTCGAGCGAGTGTTCCTCCAGCCGGCGCAGCAACTCGACCGTGGTGGATTCCTCGATCACCAGGTCGACGCGCGGATACCGCAGGCGGAAGGCGCGGATCATCCGTGGCATCAGCGAGTACACCGCCGAGCCGACGAAGCCCACGCGCAGCTTGCCCTGTTCGCCACGCTCGCCTTCGCTGGCGGCGCGGCGAATCTCGTCGGCAAAGAAGAGGGTGTTGCGCATCTGGCGCAGCACGGTCTCGCCCACGGGGGTCAGGCGCAGGCCGGAAGGCAGCCGCTCGAACAGCGTGACGCCCAGTTCTTCCTCGAGCTTGCGGATGGCGGTGGACAGGGGCGGCTGCGCCATGTGCAGCCGCTCGGCGGCGCGGTGGAAATTGAGCGTTTCGCTCAGCACCAGCGCCTGCTTGATCTGACGGAGGTCCATGCGGATGAGACGGGTCGGTCGCGGCATCATCGCCGCGCGGCCGACTATGCGCGAAGCCGGGGCAATGCGCAATCCGGCATTGCCCCGTGCGCCATTCATGCGCCGGTGCCGGCGAGCGTCAGCAACGCGTCGATCTTTGCTTGCGGCAGCCAGCCGGACAGCACCTCGCCATAGCGGCGCGCATCGGGCGCGCTTGGCGCGGCCGGCAGGCTGCTGGGTGTGCGGCTGAAGCGCGGGGCAGGGGCGGGCTGGGGAATGCCGTCCACTTCAATGAAGGTCTCGCGTGCCTTCAAGTGGAAGTGCCGGGGCGCCTCCTCGTAGTTCAGGACGGGCGCGAAGCAGGCGTCGGTGCCTTCGAGCAACTGGCACCACGCGTCGCGGGTACGCGTGCGGAAGACTTCGGCCAGGCGTTCGCGCGCGGCTTCCCAGTTGCCGGCGTCAAGCTGCTCGCCCAGGCTGGCGGCGTCGATGCCGATCCGCGCCAGCAGGTCGCGGTAGAAGCGTGCCTCGATTGGTCCTACCGAGATCCAGAGCCCGTCCTGGCACTGGTAGACGTTGTAGTAGTGGGCGCCGGAGTCGAGCACATTGGTGCCCCGCTCCTGCCGCCACTGGCCAGCCGCCGTCATGCCATAGAACACGGTGCCCAGCGCCGCGGCGCCGTCGACGATGGCGGCATCGACGACCTGTCCTTGTCCCGACTTGCCGGCTTCGATCAGGGCCGCGAGGACACCTGTGACGAGGAACATGGCGCCGCCAGCGAAATCGCCGAGGTAGGCGGGCGGAATCGCGGGCGGCTGGCCGCGTCCGCCGATGGCGTTGAGCGCACCGGTGAGCGAGATGTAGTTCACATCATGCCCGGCGGTATGGGCCAGCGGCCCGGTCTGGCCCCAGCCGGTGACGCGGCCGTAGACCAGCTTGGGGTTGCGCGCCATGCAGTGCTGCGGGCCCAGCCCCATGCGTTCCGTGACGCCGGGGCGGAAGCCTTCGATCAGGGTGTCGGCCTGTTCCACGAGGTCCAGCACGATGGCCACGGCCTGCGGGTCTTTCAGGTCGAGCGCGATCGACTTGCGGTTGCGCAGCATCAGGTCGAAACGGCGCTCGCGCCTGACCCCCAGGTCGGCTTCGCCGGGGCGCTCGATGCGCAGCACCTCGGCACCCATGTCGGCGAGCAGCATGCCCGCCATGGGGCCGGGGCCGATGCCGGCCAGTTCGATGATCTTCATGCCTGCGAGGGGGCCCATCGTTCTCCTCTTGCGGTGGTTGTGTAGTGTCGGCGTGGGGTTATTCCACGGGAATGCCGGCGGTCTTGACGATCTCGCGGGTGCGCTGGATTTCCGCGAGCTGGAACTGCCTGAGTTGCTGCGGCCCGCCCGTGAACACGCTGCCGCCAAGGTTCTCGATGAACTTCACGCTGTCACTTTGCTGCATGGCTTCGCGTACGGCGTCGGAGAGTGCCTTGACGATCTTTTCGGGCACCTTCGCCGGCGCGAAGACGCCGGTCCAGGCGAAGACTTCGAAACCGGGCGCGCCGCTTTCGGCAACCGTGGGTACCTGCGGCAGTTCCTTCAGGCGCTGCGTGTCGGTGACGGCCAGCGCACGCAGGCGGCCGGCGCGAATCAGCGGCAGGACCGAGCTGATTTCGCCGATCGAGTAATCGACATTGCCGGCGGCGACGTCGGTCATGGCCGGTGCCGTCCCCTTGTAGGTGATCGGGTTGCCCTTGATGCGGAAGCGTTCATGGAGCAGTTCCACCGCCACCTGGTAGCCCGCGCTGCCGCTGGCGTAATTGAGCTTGCCGGGCGCCTTGCGCGCGGCATCCACGAGATTGTCGAGGGTCTTGTACGGCGAGCTTGCCGGCACTACGACGACCATGGCAAAGCGCGCGATCCGTTCTACCGGCACGAAATCCCTGACCGGGTCGTACGGCAGGCTCTTGAACACCGCGACATTGGTCACCATCGACGAATTGCTGCCGACGAACAGCGTGTAGCCGTCAGGCGCGGCTTCGGTGACCGCGCGTGCGCCAATGAAGCTGTTGGCGCCGGGGCGGTTCTCGACCACGAACGGCTGCCGGAACTTCTCGGCCAGGTGCTGGGAGATGAAGCGCGCGGTCGTATCGGCGCCGCTGCCGGGCGGCAGGGAGACAATCACCTTCACCGCGCGATTCGGATAGTCGGACTGGGCCGTGGCCGTGATCGAGGCCAGCGCCAGTGATGTCGCGATCAGGTACCGCTTCAAGGGGGGAATTGCCATGTCGTCTCCTGTTTTGCTTGTCTTGTCCGGCCGCGGCCGGCGTGCCGTCCGTCAGCTGCGCCGCTCGAGGAATGCGTCCAGCGCGGCTTCGTGCTCCGCCGTGTGGTGGGCCAGTGCCTGGAAGCCGGCTGACATTTCCAGGATGGTGTCCATCCGCGAGTGGGTCGATTCGCGCAGCAGGCGCTTGGTCATGCGCAGTGCGTGGCCGGAGTTGCGCGCGATGCGCTGCGCCAGCTCCGTCGCCGTGGCCAGCAGGTCGTCCGCCGGCACTACTTGCGATACCAGGCCCCACTGCAGCGCCTGGCGCGCATCGATGGTGTCGCCGGTGAACGCCAGTTCGCACGCGCGCGACATGCCGACCACGCGTGGCAGCAGCCATGCGCCGCCGTCTCCGGGAATCAGGCCCAGCTTGACGAAGGTGGCGGCAAACACGGCCCGCTCGGAGGCAATGCGGATGTCGCACAGGCAGGCCAGGTCATTGCCGGCGCCAAGGGCGGGGCCATTGACCGCCGCGATGATCGGTACCTCCAGGCTGCCCAGTGCGAGCGGCACGCGCTGGATGCCGTCGCGATAGGCCTGGCGGGACCGGATGGGTTCGCCCAGTCCGCCGCCCATCTTGTCGCGCAGGGTCTTGAGGTTGCCGCCAGAGGAGAACGACGAGCCCGAGCCGGTCAGGATCGCGGCGCGGATCGATGTGTCGTGGTTGAGCGTTTCGCACATCTCGACCACCGCCTGGACCGCGTCGTCGTCGGAAATCGCATTGCGCGTTTCCGGGCGGTTCATGGTGATCAGGGCAACGGCGCCTTCGCGCTTGAGGTCCAGGAAGCTGTTCATGAGGGTTCGAATGGAATGGCCGGAAGCAGTCCTGCCGGGGCGCTGACTCCGGCAGGGTTCCATTCGATGCTACGGACGGCGGGGCGATGTGAAAAATACTTTCGGTATGTCGCGCAATACATCGCCTGTATCGCCTCATGGTGCCCTGGCGCAGCAGGGCTGCGCTTATGCGGGCTCCATCAGCGCGTCACGCACCTCGGTCAGCGCGGCCAGATAGGCATCGTGGTTCTTCTTCATGCGTTCCGCCGGGCCGGCCAGGGAGATGCCGGCTGGTTGCGTCCCCAGCAGCCCCACGACCGCCAGGCCGTACACGCCTTCGCTGCCTTCTTCGCGGGCTTCATGCCAGCCGCGCTTGTGGCCACGGGCAATCTGGGCCATCAGCGTGTCGATGTCGACGATGGTGTGCGGGGTGAGCGCGCGCAGGTTGCTCCGCGTCAGCGCGGCGCGTGCCTCATCGGGCGGCAGCAGGCTCAGCAGGCCCTTGCCAAGCGCGGAGGCATGCAGGGCCGCCCGCGAGCCGACTTCAATGATGTAACGCAGCGGCTGGCGGCTGGGCTGGACCGCCACCACCTTGACGGCGGCCGCGTCCAGTACGCCGAAGAAGACGCTTTCGTTGGTCCTCTCCCCCACCTGTTCCACGGCTTCCTGCGCGACGGAGCTGAGCGGATCGTTCTCGGCGATCTGGCGGGCGACCTCGAACAGCCGCCCGGTCGGGTAGAAGCGCCGGCTGCGCGTGGTGCGCATCAGGTAGCCGAGCGTCTGCAAGGTATGCAGCAGGTCCGAGGTGCTGCTCTCCGGCAGGGACAGCAGGCGCGCCATGTCCGAATTGGACAGTTCGCGCTGTTCGCGGGCAAAGACTTCGAACACCGCCATGGCGCGGCCGGCGGCAGGGATCAGGGTGGGCATGGGTAGGCGGGCAGCTATTCGGTTACCTGCGGAACTATACGAAATTTCGTAGGTTGCCGATAGCCCGCCGGTGGTTTTATCGCACGACGCAGCCCTTGCGCAGACGATGGATGTCTTCCGTGGCATAGCCAGCCGCGCTCAGGACCTCGTCCGTGTGCTCGCCGAGCATCGGCGCGCGCCGGCGCACCGCGCCGGGTGTTTCGCTAAGCTTGACCGGCACGCCGGCAATCTTCACTGGCTGGGCGGAGCCGGGCTGTTCGACCTCGACGAGCATCTCCCGCACCGCGTAGTGTGGATCGGCAAACACATCCGCCGACGTGTAAACCGGGCCAAACGGCACCTTGCCGCCAAGCACGGCAGCGATCTCGTCCTTGGTGCGGACCGACGTAAATCCCTCCAGCACGTCGATCACCTGCTGCATGTTGGCGACACGCGCCGCATTGGTCGCCCAGGCCGGGTCGGCGCCGAGTTCGGGGCGGTCGATGGCATCGGCGAGCTTTTCCCACAGCGCGTCGGTCGCGCAGGCAATCGACACGTAGCCGTCGCGTGCCCGGAACAAGCCGAACGGGCACAAGAGCGGATGGCGGTTGCCTTCCGGACCGGGCACCGCGCCCGTGTACGAGGCCTGGTAGACGATGCGCTCGCACATGGCCAGCACGGCATCCGTCATCGCCACGTCGACGAACTGTCCCTGGCCGGTCTCCTTCATGCGGTGAACGGCAGACAGGATGCCGATGCAGAGCATCAGTGCCGGGATCGTGTCGCCGACGCCGGGGCCGATCTTCATCGGCGTGCTGCGGTCCGGCCCGGTGATGCCCATCATGCCGCCCATGGCCTGCGAGACCACGTCATAGGCGGGCCACCCGGCATAGGGGCTGGCACCCGAGCGCGGGTCGCCGAAGCCGCGCACGGTGCCGTAGACCAGGCGCGGATTCGATTCGCGCAACGTTTCGTAAGCCAGTCCGAGCCGCTCCATCACCCCGGCGCGGAAGTTCTCGACGACGATGTCGGCGCCATCGATCAGCTTGCGCACGATGCTGATGCCCTCGGCCGTCTTCAGGTCCACGGCAATCGAACGCTTGTTGCGGTTGACGCTCTGGAAATAGCCGCCGTAGTCGCGCAGCGTGTCGTCTTCGCAGAACGGGCCGGTGAGGCGCGTGCCGTCGCCGGTCATGGTTTCGACCTTGATGACGTCGGCGCCGTGGTCGGCCAGGATCTGCGTGCAGAACGGGCCGGCGAGCATCTGCGTGAGGTCGATCACGCGCAGGCCGGCCAGCGCGCCCGCGCACTGCGGTCGGGCGGTCATGCCGTCACCTTGCCCATGAGGGCGTCCGAGATGATCCGCATCTGGATTTCGGAGGTGCCTTCGAAGATCTTGGTCAGGCGTGCGTCGCGCCAGTAGCGTTCGGCCGCGAAGTGCGTGGTGTAGCCGGCGCCGCCGTGGATCTGCAGGCCTTCGCTGGTCACGCGCTCGCACATCTCGCTGGCGAACAGCTTGACCATCGACGCTTCGGTGTCGGCGCGCACGCCTTCGTCGATCTTCTCGCACACGGTGTAGAGCAGGGCGCGCGACGCCTCGATCTGCGTGGCCATGTCGGCGATCTTGAAGCGGATGGCCTGGAAATTGCCGATCGGGTTGCCGAACTGGGCGCGGTCCTTCGCGTACTGCATCGCGTCTTCCAGCGCGCCCTGTGCCAGGCCGATCGAACGTGCGGCGGTATGGGCGCGGGCGGTTTCGAGCCCGGCGGTAGCGAGATAGAACGCCTTGCCTTCCTCGCCGACCATCTTCGAGTGCGGCACGCGGCAGCCGTCGAAGGCCAGCTCCCACGTGGTCCAGCCGTGGTAGCCGATCTTGGGAATAATGCTGCCCTTGACGCCTTCCGGCAGTTCGCCGCGGGGCTTCTCGATCATGAAGGCGGACAGGCCCTTGTGGCGTGCCTTGGGGTCGACCACCGGATCGGTGCGGCAAATGACGAGGATGAAGTCCGACTCGTCGGCAAACGTGCACCAGTACTTGCTGCCGGTAATGACCCAGTCGTCGCCGTCACGCACGGCGCGGCAGGAAATATTGGCGACATCGGAGCCCGCATTGGGCTCCGACAGCGAGAACGCGCCCAGGAACTCGCCACGCGCCATGCGCGGCAGGTACTCGGCCTTCTTCTCCGGGGTCAGCGCCTTCAGCGCGCCGATCAGGCCGTTGCCGCGGGCGATCAGGCTGCCTACGCTCATCCAGCCGCGGGAAAGCTGTTCGGCCACCAGGCAGTACTCGTAGGCGCCCAGGCCCAGGCCGCCGTATTCCTCGGGAATCAGGATGCCGAAGTAGCCGAGTTCGGCCATCTCGTCGATCAGCTCGCGCGGGATCTGGCCCTTCTCCGGGTCCAGCTTGTTGGCGATGGGCAGCACGCGCTCCATCGTGAACTGGCGGGCGGCCTCCTGGATCATGCGCCGCTCTTCGGTCAGTCTCTGCATCGTCTCTTCCTCGGGTATTCGACGGCCCTGGAGCCGGTCTTTACGGCAGTTCGTTGCGCGGATCGTCCTTCAGGACGAGTTGCCATGCCTCGCGCGCCATCGGTTGCGTCTTCTCTTCGAGCACATGGGCCAGCAGGCCGGCCGACCGGCCCACGAGGGCCAGGCCGCGAGCGATCAGCGGATCGAGGCCCATGGCCGCGACGATCGCGCCGATCGCGCCCACCACGTTCATCGGCAACTTGCGGTTCTGCTCCTTGAGCACCGCAACGATGGCTTCCATCAGGCGCCAGTGCAGGCCGTAGTAGCCGTGCTCGCGCGACAGGTCGCGCAGCGCGGGCACGCGCGGGTCGCCGTCGACGTGGATCGGGTGGCCCACGCCGAATACTTGCTGGCGGCGCTCCTTGTAGCGGCGCACGAGCGCGCGCGCAGCTTCCAGGACCTGTTCGTCCGTGGCGTCGTCCGCCAGTTCGCTGGCGCCTTCGTTAAGCATCTCGGCGGCGTTCTGCATGGGGCCGAGGAACACGCTGCCCGCGCCGAGCAGGCCGGTAGCCACCGCCCCCTGCAGGGCTTCCGGCGCGCCGATGTAGGTGAGACGGGCCGACAGTGAGCTGGGCGTGATGCCATGGTCGGCCGTGGTCACCAGCAAGGCATTGACCATGACCTTCTCGCGCGGCGTGGGCAGCCGCGACAGCGTGGTGTGGAAGATCATGTCGACAAAGTCGAACTTGCCGATGATCTCGGTGGAGAGGTTCAGGCCACGCACCATGATGGTGTCGGTGGTGGTGTAGCCGATTTCAGTCTTTACCATGTGGAAGGCTCCGTGCCCTGGTACGAGAGGACGGCGTCCAGCGCGGCCACTCCCTGGCCTTGCGGCCGGACCGCAAGGGGGTTGATTTCAAGTTCCTCGATGCTGCCCGCGTGTTTCGCGACAAAGCCGGAGAGCTTCACCAGCGTGTCGACCAGCGCGTCGATGTCGAATGCCGGCTGACCGCGGTATCCCTTGAGCAGTTCGTAGCAGCGCGTCTCGGCAATCATCTCGCGCGCCGAGGCCGGGGTGAGCGGCAGCAGGCGACGGCTCACGTCCTTGAACAGCTCGATGCTGACGCCGCCCAGGCCGAAGGTGCAGACGTGGCCGAACACCGGGTCGCGGTGGATGCCCACCACGGCCTCGACAAACGGCGAGGGCAGCATCGGCTCGACCAGCACGCCTTCGATCTGCGAGGGATCGCAGGCCTTGGCGCCGTTGGCATGGATTTCCTCGTACGCGGCCATGGCATCGCCGCCGGAGGTAATGCCCAGGCGCACGCCGCCGATGTCCGTCTTGTGGGTGATGGCCGCGCTGACGATCTTCATGACCGCCTTGCCGTTGCCGACGTTGCGGAAGGCCAGCGCGGCCTCCGCGGGGGAGCGGGCCACGATGCCTCCCGGCGTCGGAACGCCGGCCTTCTCCAGCAGCGCCTTGGTCCGCGCTTCGGAGAGGTTGGCGGTCGCGTCAGCGCTGCTCACTTCGGCCAGCGGGCGCCATTCGCATTCGAACCTGGCTTTCCACTTGCCGTACTCGATGAAGCGCTGGACGGCGAGCACGGCGTTGCCCACCGCGCGCATCGGCATCAGCCCGCCATCGATCATCTTGCGCTGGCCTTCGCCGGTGCGGTCGCTCATCCAGACCGGCACGATCGGCGTGTTGGTCTCTTCCGCCTGCACCCGCACCATGCTGTCGGCCAGCATGGCGGTGGTCGTGCCGTATTCCACCGGGATCGGCACCAGCACCAGGTCGGTGTGGGGGTCGGCGGCGGTGGCCTTGAGCGTGGCGTAGCTGACCTCGGTGTTCACCAGCACCTCGGCGGTGACGTCCACCGGGTTGTTGAAGGCGGCGAAGCCGGGCAGGGCGTTGCGCAGGGCCTCGATGGTCGCGGGGGCGAACTCGGACAGTTTCAGTCCCGCCAGGCCGACCATGTCGGAGGCCAGCGCCGCAGTGCCGCCCGAGAAGCTGTACACGGCCAGCTGTTCCTTGCCGGTGGGCTTGCGCCGCGACAGCAGCGAGGCCACGTCGATCAGCTCGTCGATGTCGTCCACCTCGATGATGCCGAGCTGGCTGAACACCGTGCTGTTGATCTCGGCCGAGCCGGCGATGGCGGCGGTATGCGATTGCGCCGCCTTGGCGCCGTACTCCGACTTGCCGACCTTGATTGCCACGATGGGTTTGCCGCGGCGGGCCGCGTGCAGGGCTGCCGCCATGAAGCGCGGGCCATTGCGCACGCCTTCCAGCGTGGTGACGATCACCTCGATGTCGGGCGCGTCGGCCATGTAGTGGATGTAGTCGCTGACCTCAAGGTCCACCTCGTTGCCGCCCGAGCACCACAGGCCCACGCCCACGCCGCGGTCCATCGCCTGGATGAACGAGCGGCCCAGCCCCCCGCCCTGGGTGGCGACGCCGATCGGGCCGGGACGGCGGTCGATGCGCCACGCCGGCGAGAAGGTCAGGCCCAGGCGCGCATTCATGTTGTTCAGGCCGGGACAGTTCGGGCCATAGATGCGCATGCCGGTGCTGGCCACGATCTCGCGCATTTCGGCTTCCACGGCGCGGCCGTCTTCGCCGGTTTCGCCGAAGCCGGAAGTGAAGACGATCGCGAACTTGACGCCGAGATTGCCGCAATCGCGCAGGGTCTGGATGACGGCGTCGGCGCGCACGGCCAGGATGGCCAGGTCCGGCGCTTGCTTCAGGTCATTGACCGATGCGACGCAGGGCCTGCCGTGGATCTCGGCGCGGCCTGGATTGACCAGGTAGAGGTCGCCCTTGAACTCCGAGTAGGTGGTCAGGTTTTCCAGCGTGCGGCCACCGATGCTGTCCGGTTTCTCGGACGCACCGACCAGCACAATGGAGTGCGGGTTGACCAGTCGCGACAGGTCGCTGAACCAGATGGGCTGCTGGCTCATTGCGCCTCTCCTGGCGTGCGGCGCTTGAACAGACAGGTCGCAGCCATCTCGGCCACCACTTCGCCGCGCTGGTTGATGCCCTTGCGCAGGAACGCGATGATGCCGCGGTCCGGGCGGCTGGTGGTCTTCTGCTCCACGACTTCGATCTCCACGCGGATGGTGTCGCCGATGAAGGTGGGCTTGGGGAACTTCAGGCGGTTTTCCAGCACGCTGAACAGCGAGCCTTCGAAGAACTGGTTCGGGATCGAGCGCGAAGTCAGGCCGGCCATGAAGGAGGCCACCAGCATGCCGTGCGCGATGCGCTGGCCGAAGATGGTGCCCTTGGCGTATTCGGCGTCGACGTGCACCTTGTTGAAGTCGCCGGTCAGCGCGGCAAAGGCGGCCACGTCGGCTTCGGTGATGGTGCGCGACGAGGTGCTGTAGGTCATGCCCGGCACCAGGTCTTCCCAGTAGAGCGTGGTATTGGCGATCTGTTCGAGGATGGCGGGTTGCGTCATGGTGTCTCTTGGATTGTCGGTTCTGATTGCACCCCTCTCCCGCCTGTGGGAGAGGGGCGCCTGCAAGTCAAGCGGTCGGTGAAAGCGAAGTTCAGGTCAGCGCGCTGATGCCCAGGATTTCTCGGCCGATGATGAGCGTCTGGATCTCGGTGGTGCCTTCGGGGATCATCCCGCCGCGCGTGTCGCGGAAGATGCGCTCGATCGGGTAGCCGGTGGCGTAGCCCATGCCGCCGTGCACCTGCAGCGCGAGGTTGGACACTTCGAACGCGGCTTCCGTGGCGTACAGCTTGGCAATCGAGCATTCGGTGCGCGACGTGCCGTTCTGCATCGAGCGTGCGGCGCGGTAGCCCAGCGCGCGGGCGGCCTGCGTGCGCATCGTCATGTCGACGATGTGCTTCTGCACGAGCTGGAACGAGCCGATCTGGCGGCCGAACTGCTTGCGCTGCAGCGCGTAGTCCACCGACAGGTCCAGCGCGCACTGCGCGGCGCCGACCGCGCCCATGGCCACGTTCAGGCGGCCGAAGTTCAGGCCGATCAGGATCTGGCGCAGCCCCTGGCCTTCCTTGCCGAGCAGGTTGGCGGCGGGCACCTCGGCGTCTTCGAACGTGAAGGCGGCCGTGCCGGTGCTGCGCGTGAACATGGTTTCCACCGGCGTGGCGCTGTACGGTGTCACGTCGCGCTCCACCAGGAACAGCGACAGCTCGCCGTTGCAGGTCTCGCTGAAGGTGCGCGCCACCACGATGCCGAAGTCGGCGAACATGCCGTTGGTGATCCACAGCTTGCTGCCATTGAGCATGTAGCGGTCGCCGCGCTTGTCCGCGCGGGTCTTGATCTCGGCCACGTTGGAGCCCACGTCCGGCTCCGAGATCGACACGAAGGTCTTGCGCTCGTTGCGCAGCAGCGGGCGCATGAAGCGTTCCTTCTGCTCCTCGGTGCCGTAGGCATTGATGATGCCCGAGACGATGTTCAGCCCGTTGAGCAGGATGCGCAGCGACAGCCAGCAGTAGCCGGCTTCTTCCATCATCACGGCCCAGGTCAGGTAGTCCAGGCCCAGGCCGCCGTCGGCCTCCGGCAGGTAGCCGCCGAAGTAGCCGAAATCGGCCAGGCCCGTCAGCGCCTCGTGCGGAAAACGCTTTTCCTGCTCCGCCTGGTCGATGCGAGGGGCGATGTGTTCCTTCAGGTAGCGGCGGATGTTGTCGCGCAGCAGTTGCTGGCTGGCATCCAGGCCGTCGACATCGACATTGGGATCAACCATAGCGGCCTCCGGTCACGAACAGGGTGGTGCCGGTGATGTAGCGGGCGTGTTCCGATGCCATGAAGGCCACGGCGCCGGCGATGTCGCTGGTCTGGCCCGGGAAGGTCACGGCGTTCTTGGCCATCACGTTGGCCAGGATGGTGTCGTAGTTGGGCAGGCTCTTGATGTACTCGGTCTCGATGTAGCCCGGGGCGATAGCGTTGACCGTCACGCCCTTGCGCGCCTGCTCCAGCGACAGTGCGCAGGTGAAGCCGATGATGCCGGCCTTGGCGGTCGAGTAGTTGGCCTGGCCCGGGTTGCCGAACAGCGCGCGCGAGCTGATGTTGATGATGCGGCCCCAGCCCTTCTCATGCATGAACGGGAGTGCCGCGCGGGTGGTGTGGAAGGCGCCCTTGAGGGTCACGTCCAGCACCAGGTCCCAGTCGGACTCGTCCATCTTGAGGATGGTGCGGTCCTTGACCAGGCCCGCGTTGTTGACCAGCACGTCGATGCTGCCGAAGGCTTCCTTGCCTGCGCCAACCATCGTGCGCACCTGGTCCTCCTGGCGCACGTCGCACTGCACGGCAATGGCCTTGCCGCCGGCAAGGCTGATGCCGGCGGCGGTTTCGCGCGCGGCATCCAGGTCCACATCGGTAATGACCACGGCCATGCCTTCACGGGCCAGCATGCGGGCAGTTTCGGCGCCGATGCCGCGCGCCGAGCCAGTGACGATCGCCACGCGGCCTGTCAATCCAAGATCCATGTCTCTCTCCTAGGGGGTGTGTGGGTTCAGTGTTCGGACAGCAGCGAGTCGCGCACGTCGCGCAGGGCTGCCAGATAGGATTCGCGGTGTTTCTCGATGCGCTCGGTGGGGCCTGCGACCGAGATGGCTACCGGCCGGTCGCCCAGCCGCGCCGCGACAGCCAGCGCGGTCACGCCGTCAGTGCCTTCGTCATGGGCCTCGTACCAGCCTTGCTCGCGGCCGCGCGCCAGCTGCGCCATCAGGCGGTCGAGATCCACCACCGTGCTGGGAGTCACGGCGGGCCGCTTGGCGGCCTCCAGACGCATACGGGCATCGCCTTCCGGCAGGGTGCCCAGCATGGCCTTGCCCAGCGCCGACGCATGCAGCGCGACGCGCTCGCCGACATCCAGGATGTAGCGCAGGGGCAGCCGGCTCTGGGCCACGGCGGCAACACGTACCGCCTGCGGTTCCAGTACGCCGAAGAAGGCGCTCTCGTTGGTCTTGTCCGTGAGGCGTGCGACGGCTTCCTGGGCAAGCCGCGTCAGCGGGTCGTTCTCGGCGATCTGCCGCGCGGTTTCCAGCAGGCGGACGGTGGGATAAAAGCGGCGCGTCCGCGTGGTACGCATCAGGTAGCCAAGCGAGTGCAGGGTGTGCAACAGGTCGGAACAGCTGCTATCGGCGACAGCGAGCAATTTCGCCATTTCGGAGTTCGACAGGTCCCGTCGCTCCCGGGCGAACACTTCGAATACGGCCATGGCGCGGCTTGCGGCGGGAATCTGGACTGGCACTGTTTGCTCCGAAATGTCGGACTAAACTACGATATATGGAATAAATGTACGACCTGTCGAACGGGATGGCAAATGGTTTTTCGAGGGGGCGTTGATGCATACGAAATCTCGGATAAGATCGGAGATGTCTGCACCAGTAGTTCGCGAAACGGCGGCATGGGGCGGTACAGGCATATGCCGGCGTCTTTTGTCGCGCCAGGAATGCAACGACCGTGGTCGACGTCTTCTAGCCCGTGCCGGAGGGAGTGCCAGATACCTATGGGAATTCGGTTGTTTTTGGCCCCGGTCTGCAACTGCGTGCGTGGATCGCACTTGCTCCCATTGCCTGTCATCCATGGGCAGCCGGAACCCGAGATGCGGCATGCTGCTCTCGGAATCCGTAACACGCCGCGTGCTGGGTGAACTGGCGCGCGGCCTCCTGAACCATGCACGGTCAGTTTCTGCACCTTGCACTGCTGGCGGTTTGTCCTGCGGTCCGCTTTTCAGCGGCATTTATGTTCGTACATAGTAACCGGAGAAATCCGGTGGATGGCAAGGCTTATCCATGCCACCCACTCAAGTCGTGTGGGGATTTATCCTGGTATATAAGCCATCTACGAGCTGCACGGGGCAAAATACGGGTTGACATCGCTTGCTTTGCCAATCACTATGTACGTACATAAGTGACTGCGAGCCGGCGCAGGCCGACGCCGGGTCTGAGGGACAAGGAAGGGGACATGAAGGACCGCAGCGGTAATTTTTTCGAGGACTTCCGCGTTGGCATGAGAACTAGCCATGCCACGCCGCGCACGCTGACCGAAGGCGACCGAAGCCTGTACATCGGGCTAACCGGCAGCCGTACCGTGCTGTGCACGGCCGAGACCAATGCCTGGCAGCTCGGCTTCGAGCGCCGGCCGCTGGAGGACATGCTGGTGTTCAACACTGCGTTCGGCAAGACGGTTCCGGATATCTCGCTCAATGCCGTGGCGAACCTCGGCTACGCGGAAGTGCGCTTCGTGTCGCACGTGTATCCGGGCGATACGCTCGCCGTCGACACCGAAGTCATCGGTCTCAAGGAGAACTCCAGCCGCAAGAGCGGGGTGGTCTATGTGCGTTCCACCGCGCGCAACCAGCATGGCCGCGAGGTACTAAGCTGGGTGCGCTGGGTGATGGTGCACAAGCGCGACCACGGTGCCGCTTGCGGGGAAGCGATGGTGCCGTCCACCCAGGCTGTGGTGCCGGCCGAGCGCCTGCGCGGCAGCGACTACACGGCACGCGTGCGCGAGATCACGGCCATGACGGGCTTCGACGACCTGTGGGAGGACTACGCCGTGGGCGAGCGGCTCGACCATCCGGGCGCGATGACGATCAACGACAGCGACCACAGCCTGGCCACGCGCCTGTACCAGAACACGGCACGAGCGCATTTCGATGGCCATGCCATGGCGGCGAACGGTGGCCAGCGCCTGGTCTACGGCGGGCACATCATCTCGGTATGCCGCGCGCTGGCCTACGACGGGCTGGAAAACGGACTGTCGATCCTGGCCATCAACGGCGGCAGCCACGTGAACCCGAGCTATGCCGGCGACACCATCGCCTGCGCGACACAGGTGCTGGACAAGATCGACCTGGGCCAGGAACACGTCGGCGGCCTGCGGCTGCGCATGATCGGCGTGAAGAACGCCAGCGCCGCGTCCATCGTTTTCCCGGAACCGGGCGAGGGCAGGCCGGCGCATCCGTCCAACGTAGTGCTCGACCTCGACTACACCATCGCCATTCCGAAACGCCAGCGGTAAGCCCTACGCCTGGGCTGCCCCTTGCATCCAACCATTCAGCGAGACAAGACAAGACATGACCACCGCAACGCATCCGAAAGACGCCCTCTTCGCCGGCGAAAAATCCTTCCCGGTACTGGCCGCCTGCGAGCATTTTGCCGGCAGCGAGAAGCTGATCGGCAAGGCCATGGACCTGCAGCTCGAATACGGCCCGGTCTTCGACGTGACCTGCGATTGCGAGGACGGCGCCGCCTCCGGCCAGGAACGCGAGCACGCCGAGATGGTCGCGCGCATGATTGCCTCCGACCGCAACCGCTTCGACCGCGCCGGTGCACGCATCCATGACCCGTCGCACCCGGCCTGGCGTCAGGACGTCGACATCATCGTGACCGGAGCCGGCAGCCGGCTGGCCTATATCACCGTGCCAAAGGCCACCAACAGCGAGCAGGTAGCCGAGGTGATCCGCTATATCGGCGAGGCCGCCAAGAAGGCCGGCCTGGACAAGCCCGTGCCGGTCCACGTGCTGATCGAAACCCACGGCGCGCTCCGGAACGTGTTCCAGATTGCCGAACTGCCGAATATCGAAGTGCTCGACTTCGGCCTGATGGACTTCGTCAGCGGCCACCACGGCGCGATCCCGGCCGCCGCCATGCGTAGCCCGGGCCAGTTCGAACACGCGCTGCTGGCGCGCGCCAAGGCGGACATGGTCGCGGCGGCGCTAGCCAACGGCATCGTGCCGGCCCATAACGTGTGCCTGAACCTGAAGGACGCCGACGTGATCGCCGGCGACGCGGGCCGCGCACGCAACGAGTTCGGCTTCCTGCGCATGTGGAGCATCTATCCGGCACAGATCCAGCCGATCGTCAACGCCATGCGCCCGGACTTCACCGAGGTGGAAGATGCCGCTGGCATCCTGGTGGCCGCGCAGGACGCGGACTGGGGCCCGATCCAGTACAAGGGCGAGCTGCACGACCGCGCCACCTACCGCTATTTCTGGGAAGTGCTGCAGAAGGCGAAGGTCACCGGCATGGCGATGCCGGCCGAGGCGGAGCGCCGCTTTTTTGCCAACTGACGGAGGAGGGTAGGGGCAGTGACATCGTAAAATGCGCAATCCCTACGACTTTCCGAACCGCCTGCCGCCATGACAGCGATACTGAAGGACAGTAAAACCGGTGCGCCGGCCGCGTCCACCCGATACGCCGAACTCGCCAGCTTGCTGGTGAAGGACATCGTGGAAGGCCGCCGCGTGGTGGGCAGCCTGCTGCCGACGGAGCACGAACTAGCCGAACAGCACGGTGTGAGCCGCCATACGGTGCGCGCCTCGCTGCGCATGCTGCAGGACTTGGGGTATATCTCGCGCAAGAAGGCGGTCGGCACCATTGTCGAGGCCGTCAACCCGAACGCGGCGTATACGCAATCCTTCGGCACGGCCGAAGACCTCGTGCGCGTAGCGGCCACCGAGGTGCGTGCGATCGACGACGTGCACGACGTCACGCTCGACCGCGCTCTCGCGCGGCGGCTCGAAGCGCCGGTGGGCAGCGCCTGGGTGTTGCTCAGCGGCACCCGCGTGGACGCGCGCAAAGGCAGCACGCCCGTGGCGCGCGCCGACATCTACATCGACGCGTCGCTGGCGGGTCTCGTCGATACCATCCGCAATCATCCGCAGACACTGGTCAGTGAGCTGATCGAACGCGAACATGCCACCGCGATCGCGGAGATCCGGCAGGTAGTCACGGCCACACTGATCGAGGAACCTCTGGCCACGCAACTCGGCGTGCCGGCGGGATCGGCGGGGCTGCGGCTGATCCGCCACTACAAGGAAGGCTCCGGCAAGATTCTCGAGATTACGGATACCGTCTATCCGGCCGAGCGTGTGTCGGTGGCGTTCCAGCTCAAGCGGAGCCGGGGACCGGCACTCGGTCTGTAGCGCTTGCCGGCGAGCGCGCCAAAGCGGGGCAAACGACCTTGCCGAGGCGTGGACGGGATTTGCAATTGTGCCGCCGGCGTTACGGCGAAGCTCATGACGGCATCTTGCAGCTCTGCACAGTCGCCAGCGAACTGCCACTGACCGCGTTTCATCTCCGCGAACACGAAGGCTTCGTTCATGTTTATGACTTCGACGCGTGGTGGCGCCACGAGAAGAGCGGCGTATGCTGCGGCAACGGCCTGGATGTCGTAGGCGATCATTGCCGACCACCCGCTGCAGGCTTGCTTGTCGGCAGGGTTTTCGGCGCCGCAGTTGGCGCCGGCAGGTGCACTGACGACGTCGCGCCCAAGGCTGTACGTACCGGCGATGGTGACACTGCCAAGCTTGCCCCGGTAGCCGCCGCTTGCTGATGCCGCCCAGTTTGACTTTGCCGCCGGAGCCGCTCTGTCGAGGCACAAGTCCAAGATAGGCTGCAAATTCTCGTCCGGACTTGAAGGTGCGGGCATTCCCAATGACGGCGACTGCGGCAGTGGCTGTCAACAGGCCAACCCCCGGGATGTCGGAGATACGGCGGCACGCTTCGTCACAGCGGCGCCATTCCATAATGCGTTGCTCAATCCGTTGGATCTGCTCGTCGAGCGCGAGCAGCCGAGATAGTTGGTCTTGCAAGCCATCCGTTAGCATCGCAGGCAACTGGTCTGCCAGATCAGCCAAGGCGATCTTGGCAGCTGCGATCCCCGTGCGGCGCCCCTGTGGCAGCACCACCCCGAACTCATATAATAGTCCGCGCAATTGGTTCACCTGCATCACGCGAAAGCGTACAAGTTGCTGGCGCATGCGGTGGAGCGCCAGCATGGCTTGCTGTTCCTCCGTCTTGACGGCCACAAACCGCATTCCTGGGCGTTGCGCTGCCTCCCAGATTGCTGCGGCGTCTGCGGTGTCGTTCTTGTTGGATTTGACAAGCGGCCGCACGAACTGGGCCGCAATAAGCCGGACATCGTGCCCGAGTGCAGACAACTTCCGTGCCCAGTAATGCGCACTGCCACAGGCCTCCATGACGATGCGGGATGGCGGTCGGTTTGTGAAGAACGGCAACAGCTGAGCGCGCCTCATGGCTTTGCTGTGAATCGTGCCAGTGTCGGGCTCAACGAAATGGATTTGGAAAACGTGCTTGGCCAGGTCGATGGCTACTGTGGTCGGTTCCATGTGGATCCTCCTTGGCAGGCTGCGACGACAGAATCACCACTGTGACACACATGGGAGCTCAGCCTTACGAACTGCTCCGGCACGGTCGGCGAATCGCCGAGGCGGGAGGCGACCATTCCATCTACAGTTCACGGCTGTCGAGCCACTGTAGATCCTCGACAATCAGCTCCAGCGGCTGGGCTTGGCTCTCGCGCACTAGCAGCCGGCTGATCGCCTCGAAGGTGCGTTGCTGGCGGATCTGGGTGTCCATCTGCGCCAGCGCCGAGCTTGGTTCAGCCGCCCCAAGCAGGTGGAGCAGATAGGGCAGGATGTCTTCCAGCGTTCGGTCCAGGGTCAGGACCTTGCCGGTGAGCTTCTCGCGCCGCCGGCGCTCATCGTCCTGCGCTGCGATCTGGCAGTAGTTCCGCAGCAGCTCGATCAGCGGCAGATACGGATAGGCCTTGCCGTGCGAAACGGAGTGGGTTTCCAGCACCAGGCAATCGCGCGGCGCGAGCAGCTTGAACTCGTGGCATAGGCGCGACTTGCCGACCCCTGGCTCGCCGACCACGCCGACGATCTGCCCATATCCGGCATGCGCCCGCGCCCGCGCCCGCGCCCGCGCCCGCGCCTCGCGCAACTGCTCGAGCTCGTGGGCGCGGCCGACAAAGCGCGCCAGCCCGCGGCTGGCAGAGAGCTGCAGCCGGGTGCGCAGTGGGCCGAGACCGAGGACTTCGAAGACCGCGAGCGGCTCGGGGAGCCCCTTGATCGGCGTCGCGCCGAGCGGCGTGAACGCAAAATAGCCTTCGGTCAAGTAGTGGGTGTGGTCGCTCGCGACGATGGAGCCGGGCACCGCGATGCCTTCCATGCGCGAAGCAATGTGGATCGAGTTGCCAACCGGATCGTAGTCAGTGTGCAAATCTTTAATGCGTATCGTGCGCACCACCACTTCGCCGGAGTTGATACCGACACGAATCTGCAGCGCGATCCCCTGAGCGAGACGTACCCTGTCGGCGTGCTGGCGCATGGCCTCCTGCATGCGTAGCGCTGCCAGCAAGGCTCGCTGCGGATGATCTTCGTTCGCGATTGGCGCGCCGAACAGCGCCAGGATGCCATCGCCCATCGACTTGGCGACATAGCCTTCATAATGATGCACGGCCTCCATCATCAGCCCCAGCACCGGGTCGATTAGGCGGCGCGCATCTTCGGGATCGAGGTCATGGAACAGCGCGGTCAAGCCGGCCATGTCAGCGAACAGCGCTGTGATCGTCTTGCGCTCGCCGTCCGCCGCGCCGCGGGCTTCCATGTCTGCCTGCGCCGCCCGGATGCGCTCGGCCAGATAGCTTACCTTTACCCACATCTCGATTGGAGAGGTTGTAAACCGGATTGGACGGTGTCAACTTCGGGCGAAGTTGTTAATCACTGGTGGCGACTTTGCCTGATATGGAAGACCTGGAAGACTGGGCCGGCGACGAATTCGGTGGCGCACAATTGGGAGATGCGCGTCGCACGCAGCGCCTTGTGGTATTGGCGCGCGAACTGGCGCAAAAAGCCCATGTTTCGTTCCCGCAGGCCTTGAGTGGTGCCCAATGCTCAACACGCCCAGTGGCAGGCCCTCAGGCGTCACCGCCAGCACGCTGTGCAACATGAATCCGTGCAAATTGCCGCCCGTGACGTGACCAAGTCCCTCAGTCGCGGGCAAATTTGCCAGATTGAATTCCGTGGTGTCCTGCACCGCCAAGACGACAGGTACCTGCTGCATGCGACCCACGGTTTGCGCGACGTGGCTCGCCAGTATTCCGTCCGGGTCGACCGCCTCATTATCAAAGAAGCGATATGCCGCCTTGAGTGTGCGGGCCGCCTGGAATCGAGGCGTGGACCACCCAGAGAAGTATCTGTGGGAGACGGTTGCTGCGGCTCCTGTACTTGGAGAGACCGTACTGCACGTGCCCAGAAGCGGCGCCAGGCAGGCGCGTAGCGCCCGACTGGCTTTGCGCTGTGTGCCGGTTCAACCGCGACCGCCGCGCAGCCGCGGTGCAGAGGATCTACCGAGTCTCGAAGTGTTTGCCATTCACGCACTGGAGATCGAGCCGCCCCAAGGCGTTGAGCCGCTCGAATGGATGTTGCTCAGTTCGATGCCCACCCAAACGCTGGAAGATGCGCTGGAGCGGCTGAGCTGGTATGCCCGGCGCTGGACCATTGAATCCTGGCATCGTGTCCTGAAAAGTGGCTGCCAGATCGAAGCCCGGCAGTTCGGGACGCTGGAGCGGTTCCTGCGGGCCACGGCGCTGTTCGCCGTGATCGGCTGGCGCATTATGTACGCGACCATGTTGGGCCGGCTCGAAGCCGATATCCCTTGCTCGGCGCTACTGCAATCGCTCGAATGGCGGGCCTTGTACTGCCGCACGCACGGCACAACCAAGCCACCGGAAGAGGCGCCAAAACTCAGCGACGCGGTCCTTTGGATCGCAAGCTCGGTGGCTACCTGGGTCGCAAAAACGACGATCCCCCGGGAGCCACCGTCCTCTGGCGCGGCTTCCTCGCCCTGCACGAAATCACCGAAATGTATCGGATCTTCCAGAAAGACGAGTAAGCCGCCAGAAGTTGTGGGTAAAGCTCAGGCCACATAGGGAGGGGTGTAATCGATGGGGGCGCTGGGTACCAGTCCCGTAATAGGGGGCGTCGCGCTCAACGGCGCGCCGCATTTGCTGCAGAACTTGGCCTTCGCACCCGCCTTTTTCCCGCAGGCCGGGCAAACGCGCACCAGCTTTGCGCCGCATTCCTCACAGAACTTGGCGCTTGTCGGATTCTCGAACCCGCAGCTAGCGCAGCGCATAAGGTTATCCCTTCCAGGACCTGGAAGACTTAACGGTTAGATCTTATCAGCGTAGGGAGGGGCCGCCGAACAGGACTCAGCGCGAGCGAGCGCACAGCTCAAGGGGCCCCAGGGATATGCGGGATGCACTTGGGAAATTTGGAAAATCGTGGCCGCGAATTTAAGCAATTACTGGCCGAAGCTTCGCTGAAATGCGACTAATGAGGCAATCTTTCGTGGGGGCGTAGAAGCAAATGTCCGAATTTGAAGTTCCTCAATCATAATGCGGCCGAATTTTCCCTTGTGCACGTAAGTAACTCGCCCGGTCATCAATCCACGAGAGATCCAGTGCACTTCGCCCCGGATTCCACGGAGAAACCCGCAAGAATATGGAGACTGAAGCCCCTAGCAAGGGAGTGCAAGCATAACGCGTCCGTTCTGTCGTGGAGGCCATAGCGCGTCCGAACGGTCGTCTTATGCCGATCTTCAACAGTGGCTGTCACGTCGCACGCCAAAATAAAAACGCAATTAATCGCCAAGCTCGACCTACAACCGTGCAAATGCTGGCTGGCGTCAGGTCGATTCCCCTCGGGCGCCTCCTCGCAAGCCAAAATCGAGCGAAGCAACGGGCCGCTGTTGTATGCAGGGATGCTGCGCGTGCGGTGCGTGGCTTGACATTCCAGGTGGACTGGGCGCATTGGGCTTCGTGCGACCACGTCAGGTAGCGTGCCTTACGGGATGCGCAATTCCAGTGACACTGTGTGCAGTAAAAGCAGGCCGCTGCCCATGCCGACCGACACCACTGCATGACTCAGTGCGATCGTCAGGCCGGCGTGGACAAGGGCGGCTTGAGCATAGCCGCGGCCATGGTACGGATGCGCGACCCGACTAGCGCAACAGTAAAGTGCCGTGGCGCAATTCTTGCGAATCGAAGCGCTCCGCAGCCATGGATGCGGGATCGCAGCATCGCGCTCAGCCCGCTAGGCCGGGATGCGCCGGACACTGCGCCAGACGAAGCAAGAACACAAGGCAAGAAAACGAGGAGACCTGCCATGCCCGAAGTCCAAAGTATCAGGACGTGCCCGATTGAAGGCGTGGATGCCGTGACCGAGCGCGCCTGAGTCCATCGCCATGTCGGCACGTCATCCCATCATTGCCATCACGGGCTCCTCCGGCGCCGGCACCACGTCCGTCACCCGCACCTTTGAGAGTATCTTCCGCCGCGAAGGCGTGAAGTCCATACTGATCGAGGGCGACAGCTTTCACCGTTACAATCGCGCCGAGATGAAGGTCAGGCTGGCCGAGGCGGAGCGCAGCGGGAACAATAACTTCAGCCATTTCGGTCCCGACACCAACCTCTTCGGCGAGTTGGAGAAGCTGTTCCGCACCTATGCGGAATGCGGCAACGGCTCCCGCCGCCGCTACCTGCACAGCGAGGAAGAGGCGACGGCTTGCGGCCAGGAGGCGGGCACCTTTACCGCCTGGGAGCCGTTGCCAGACGGCACCGAGTTGCTCTTCTATGAAGGCTTGCACGGCGGCGTTGTGACCGGCGAGGTCAACGTGGCGCGCTACCCGGACCTGTTGATCGGCGTGGTGCCCGTGATCAACCTGGAGTGGATCCAGAAGCTGTGGCGCGACAAGAAGCAGCGCGGGTACACCACCGAAGCGGTGACCGACACCATCCTGCGGCGCATGCCGGACTATGTGAACTACATCTGCCCGCAGTTCTCGCGCACCCACGTGAACTTCCAGCGCGTGCCCTGCGTGGACACGTCCAATCCCTTTATCGCCCGCGAGATCCCGGCGCCGGACGAAAGCATGGTGGTGATCCGCTTCGCCAATCCACGAGGCATCGACTTCCAGTACCTGCTGAGCATGGTGCACGGCTCTTTCATGTCGCGCGCCAATACCATCGTGGTTCCTGGCGGCAAGATGGAACTGGCGATGCAGCTTATCTTCACGCCCTTCGTGCTGCGCATGATCGAGCGCAGCAAGCGCGCCGCGCTGTAAGGACGCTCAGGCCAGCACGAGCGGCGCGGCCGCTTCCGCGATCGGCCAGCCCCGCTCCTGCGCGATGGCGCGCAGGCGGGGATCAGGTGCCACCACGATGGGGTGGCTGACATGCTGCAACAGGGGCAGGTCGTTGAGCGAGTCCGAATAGAAGACGGTGCGCTCGAAATCCTCCCAGCGGCGTCCCAGCGTCGCGAGCCAGTCCGTCACCCGCTCCACCTTGCCGGCGCCGAAGCTCGGCACGCCGACCATCTCGCCGCTGAATTGGGCCACCGGCCCCGCGCCGATGGTGGCGGCCTGCGAAGCCACCAGGTGCTCCACGCCAAAGGCATCGGTGAAGCCGCGCGCGACGAAGTCGTTAGTCGCCGTCACGATGCAGCACAGGTCGCCGGCGTCGCGATGCTGCGCCACCAGTTGCCGCGCCGGCGCCGGGATGCGGTCGGCGATCGCGGCGATGAACTCGCTGCGCCAGGCCTGCAGTTCCTTGCGCTCGAAGCGCGCGAGGAACGACATGCAGAAGCGCTGGAAGGCGTGGATGTCGAGCTTGCCTTCCATGTAGTCCTGCGCGAAGCGCTGGTTCTGGGGTGCGAACTCCGCCTCGTCGAGTACGCCGCGCTGCATCAGGAAGCGCAGCCAGGTGGAGCCGCTGTCGAAGGGCACCAGGGTGTGGTCGAGGTCGAATAGTGCGAGCTGCATGGGAAATGCCGGGAAATGGCTGAGATTGAGTGGAAAGGGATCAGAGGCTGCCGGGAGCAGGCGGCCAGAACAAGCGACGACATCAAGCGACGACATCAAGCGACGACATCAAGCGACATGATAAGGCCTGGCTCCCGCCCCGGTCCCTTGCGCGGACGTGGCGGCGCCATGCTGTCCCGATGTCGTTGGATCCGGCAGCGAGCTACTCGAACACCAGCAATTCCCCCCGGCCATCCACCGCTACATCCCCAACGAAACGGCGCGGCCGCAATGCCGGCAGCGGTGCGAACGGCCCGCCGGCGCGGGCCAGGCTGCGTGCAAGCAGGGCCCAGAATACATCGAGATTGCTGTCGGTACGCACGAAGGTGGCGCGCTCGCGCGGGCCGGTGCCGAGCAGCACGACGGTGCCGCGCCGCAGGCCATAGGCCAGGTGGTCGCCGACCGCGCCGGCGATCGCCATGGTACCCGCCACCATGCGCGAAGCGGCGAAATCGCCGGCGCTGCCTGCCACCAGCACCGTGCCGCGCCGCATGCGGTCGCCCAGGCGGTCGCCCGCATCGCCGCGAATATCGAGCGTGCCGCCGCGCATGCCGTCCATGTCGCCGGGCAGCGCCGCGGCCGCGAAGTCTCCGGCATTGCCGCCGATGGCGACCTCGCCTCCCGCCATCGCCGCCGCGGCGAAGTCGCCGGCGTGGCCGCTCACGCGCAGGCTGCCGGCCTGCATGCCGCAGGCAAGGAAATCGCCGGCGTTGCCGTCGACGCGCAGGCTGCCGCCCGCCATCTGCCAGCCGATGCGGTCGAAGCGGCTCAGGTCGCCTTCAAAGGCAAGACTGGGCGTGTTCCCGGATGCGGCGTGGGCATGGACGGTGAACAGGTCGCCCACCGTGATGGCTTCGCTGCCATGCCATAGCGGCAGGCGCGCCACGGCATCCGGCGCCATCCCGGCCAGGCTGGCGGGCGCCAGGTGGCGCAGGTCAACGCGCAGCGCCGGCGCGCTGGCGAGGCGCAAGGTGACGCCGCTCATGCCGCTCATACCCGTTCTCCCTGGCCCGCAAGCCGATGCAGGTGAAAATGATAGGGTCCCAGCTTGCCGCCGTAGTTGCCGGCCGACACACGCACGAGCCCTTTTGCCGCGCCGTCCGAGACCAGCGCGTCGATACCGGCCCGCATGGCTGCGGCCACGTCGGCCTCGGCCAGGCCATCTATCACGATTTCCAGCACGCAGCGCACCGGCGGGGCGAGCTCGCTGCCCGCCACCAGCCCGGCCAGGCTTGGGCAGAAGGCATCGTTGGTCGAGGCATGCATGCCGGCGTACCTGGCGCCGACCTTGGAGCCCGAGCGCACCACGCCTCCCGGAAAGGGCAGGATGATATTGGGTAGCCGGCGCATTGCCGTCACCGCGGCCTCGGCCGCGGCCAGCGCGCCGTCGGTATCACGCGCCAGCATCAGCAGGTTGCCGCCGCCCACCGCCTTGATCACCGGGGTGGTTTCCTGGCAGACGAATTCGCCGTCCATGACCGGTACCCGCCAATAGCGCACGCCGTCGATCATCTTGGCGATCTGCCAGCCGTCGCCGAAGAAGCGCAGGTTCTTGCCCAGCGCGATCGGCTCGCCTTCGCGCAGCCCCGCGTACACCGCAGTGGTGGGGCAGGTCAGCACGCACTGGCCGACACGGCGCTCCACTTGCTTGGCCAGCTCCTTGCCCGACACCGCGAACAGCAGCACCGCCACGCCGGGCCGGCCGTCGGGCGTGTCGGCCGGCGCCAGCTCGCGCTCGATGCCGGCCTCGCAGCCGCAGGCGATCACCGACGTGGCAAAGCCGGTCATCGCCTGGGCGGCATGGCGCGCCCAGGCAAGGTTGTGTGCCGTGACCAGCAGGCGGGTCGCCTTCATCGGAAAGGCTTCCGCGAAGGTGTCGTCGATGGCGATTCCGTTGATCTGCATGCAAAGGTTTCCTGGAAGGTGGCCAGCGCTTCGTCTTACGCGCCGGCGCCGGCGCCGCGCCGCATCGTCCCGGCCTGGTTCATGCGCCATCCTGCCGCTGCAGCGGATCGCACGCGGCCGGCAGCAGCCTGCCGCCCCGGCAGCAGCTGCACAGCTCGTCATGGCCAATGGCGGCGTTGCCGAAGTCGAGCGCGAGATGCTGGTCGCTGTATTTGCGCAGCGTCTTCTCGATGCCAGTGTCATACTCAGGCTCGACGAAATGCGTGCCGCCCGCTGGTGCCGCCACGATCTGCCCGGCGCGCGCCACCAGCGTGCCGTCCTTGAACACATACTCTGGCGCGCTGAACATGGTTTCGCGGTTGGCGTCTTCGCGATAGATCGCGATGTTAGCGGCCGCGCCCGCGCCCAGGTGGCCGCGGTCGCGCAGGCCCAGCAGACGCGCCGGCCCGGCCCGGGTCAGCACGGCGATCTCGTACAGGCTCAGCTCGCGCCTGATGTCCGGCAACGCGCAATTTGCCGCCACCTCGGGGTGCAGCCGCGCGAGCTGCTCGTCGCGGAAGGACTTGTCCATCAGCAGGCGGATCAGGTGCGGATAGCTGGTGAAGGGGCCGCCATTGGGGTGGTCGGTGGTCAGCGTGACCTGCCAGGGGTTCCTGACCGTCAGGAAAACCTCCAGTCCGATGGCCCACTGCAGCGCATTGACATAGCTCTGCTCGCGGTAGCGGAACGGCACTACGCCGCAGCCCGCGTCGCACTCGATATCGGCGCCGATCCATTTGCGCGGCTGCGCGAAGTCGGCATTCTTTACCTGCATCATGGTGTCGCCCGATGCGGTGACGGTCTGGCCGAAGATGATCTGGCCGACGTCGATCGAGATATTCGGATTGGCGTTGACAGCCTCGGTGACGCGCAGCGCGGCGGACGAGAACTTGCGCGGCCCGTCGGCACCGTAGCTGTGGAACTGGATATGGGTCAGGTGGCCAGGCAGGCCTTCCAGGGCATCGATGGTGGCCAGCGTCGATTCGATATTGCCGGGCACGCCGAGGTTGCTGGCGTGGATATGCAGCGGGTGCGGCACGCGCAGTTCGATCAGGGCCCTGCCGAGCGTGCGCAGCACATCGCGCGGGCTGATGCGGTAGTGCTCGTGGTGGCCGTCGACATCGAGCTTGCGCTGGTTGAACTTGAAGGCGGAGATGCCGCCCGGGTTGACCACCTTCACGCCGAGCGCCTTGCTGGCGTTGATGGTCCAGCCCACGTAGTCGCGGATGCGTTCAAAGTCCGTGCCTTCCGCCAGCATGCGCAGGAACAGCTCGTCGTTGCCCAGCATGACGTAGGCGCCGTGGTCGATGATGGGTGTGTCTCCCATCTCGAAATGCGTCTGGCGTGCGTTCGAGGCCATCATCGCCGGTTCGAAGGCGGCGGTATAGCCCATCTGCGCATAGCGGTAGCCGGTGGCCAGCGTGCCTGGCGTACAGCCGCCGCAGGAGGCCAGCTCGAGGGGCCCCGCAGGGCCCGGACGGTCGCGATGGTCTTCGGGCAGCAGCATGCGCGCGAGGTTGACCTTGCCGCCGCCGATATGCGAGTGCATGTCGATGCCGCCGGCCATGACCACCATGCCGCCCACGTCGATCTCGCGCTCTGCCGGGCTGCCCGGTGGCTCGTCGATAATCCGGCCGTCGCGGATGTAGAGGTCGGCGCGCTTGCCGTCGATGCCATGCTGCGGGTCGAACACCCGTCCGCCATGGAGGCGCAGTGTGCTCATGATGCGGACTCCGTGCTTGAGGGGGCTGGAGGGACCGGGGGGACGGGGAGCGCCGCGGCCGCGTCGGCCGGCCGTAGCCGCGTTATCCGCGCCAGCAATTGCGTCGCGACCTCGGCCACGGTGGGCAGGCCGTCTTCGCGCAACGGACGCAGCGGCAGCACGATGCCGCCATCGGTGCGAAACAGGTGGCCAGCCGCGCCAATCCCGGGCGTCGCCACCGGGATGAAGACGCCGTGCCGGTCTGCCATCGACGCCGCCAGCGCGGGGTGCCCGAGCACCACGGTGGGCAGCGCGCTGGCGGGCGGCGGCAGGTCCGGCGTGAAGCTGGCGACCCAGAGCAAGGCATCGACACTGTGCTCGCGCAGCAGGCGGGCGCCCGCGTGGCCATGCGGATCGTGATCGAGCCCCTGGCGATGCACCTGCGTGCGCAGCGGCAGTCCGGACAGCCAGGTGAGCGCCTGGTTGACGGTATTGCCGCCGTCATCGCCGCCGAGCGAGAGCCCACCCGCGCGCGTGCTGCGGTTCAGTGTCTTGATCAGGTGGTGGATGCCTTCGATCAGCAGCGCGGCGTGCTTGCCGCCGGGCAGCCCGACCAGCGTCGAGGGCGTCCAGACCAGCACCGCATAGCGCGCCGCGCGCAGCCTGTCGGCAAGCGCGCGCAGCGGCGCCGGCGCGATGCCGTGATCCGGCAGCGCACGTGGCCGGCACAGCGCGTTGAGCAGCGCCACCGCCTGATAAAGATCCAGGTTCCCGGGCAGGTCGATCGCGCCGCAGCGCGCATCCGGCAGCGCCGCCGCAGCCGCATCGACCGGCGTGCCCACGAACACGATCTCGCGCGCGCAGGGCTGCTCCGCCTCGGCCAGGCCGCAGCGCCGGAAGAACTCGGGGTGCTTGTGCGAAGGCTGGGTGCCGATGCACACGATCAGGTCGGCGCGTGCGCGCACCTCGGCCAGCGTGGTGGTAAAGGCGCCGCGATCCTGCAGCGCGCGCAGGCTGGCCGTCATGGCGTCGCCATGCGCGTGGTCGAGCACGGCGGCGCACTGGTTGGCCAGCGCGTAGAGTGCGCGTGCACCCGCCACGTCGGTTGCCAGTCCGCCGAACAGCGGGCGCCGGCTGGCGGCGAGCAGGCGCGCGGCGGTGTCGAGCGCCTGCGGCAGCGCCACCGCGCGGCCGTCGGCGCAAGGCCCGGCAACGGCAGCCTGCGGGTCGAACGCCGCCAGCGCCCGTGTGGCGCGCGGGCAGGCGTCGCCGGCCAGCGCCGGTGCCTTGCCCGCGGCTTGCGTGACGCTGAGGCCGTCGCACAGCAGTGCGCAAAACGGACAGGTCCAGTCGGTCATGGCAGCGGGAGGGCCTGCGGTGCGACTGGCTGCTTGGAGGGAGGGGTCGGGTGCGAGTGCCATGCCCCCCTTTCTGCAAACCGTGTGCCAGCCGCGGCCCTATGCCGTGGCCGGAGCGCCGGGCGCCCGCCACGGTGGCGTCCGCGTCGTCCCGGGGTCCCGGCGGCATCTTCATCCGGCACCGGCCGCGGCACAGCCAGTGCTCCGGAGGCGGGGCAAGTTGTCACCCTGTGAGCAGGCGCGCGGCGCACGCAGCGTGTGCTGGAGCGGCGCACGGTGCTGGCATGGAACGTGTTTATGCCTGCCCATGCCGGGCGGTGCCGCTCAGGAGGACCGGCCTCCCGGGGCGGCCGGTTCGGCGGGTTCTGTGGGCTCTGCAGGTTCAATAAGGAGATCGTGGATGGCGGATGCGACCAGCCAGGCGCTGGCCCCGGCCCGCGCGGCGGCGGCGAGATCGGCTGCATGGCGGACGCCGCCGGCGCCGATCAGCTTGCGCGCCGCGCCCGCCTGCGTGCGGATGGCGGCAAGCGTTTCAAGGTCAGGGCCTTCGAAGGCTCCGACCCGGTCCAGCGCCATCACGATGAGTTGCGCCGGCCATGCCGCACTGGCTTGCCACCAGGCGGCGCTGCCCAGCGGCATGCCGTGGCGCCGGTCAAGCGAAAGCGGGGCGTCGGGCCATGCGTCGAACGGCGGCACGGCGGCGCCCACGTGGGCAGGTGCGGGCGGATCCGACAAGGATTCGCTGCCGAACACGGGTATCACCCGCGCGCCGCCATGTTGCTGCGTTGCGAGCGCGGAAATGGCGCAGGCTGCCGCCGCCGCATCGGCAAAGCCCGCGTCCAGCCAGAGCGTTACGCCCGGCAAAGCCCGGCATAAGGACTGCAGCGCTTCCTGCTGGAGACCCTTGCCGGTGATCGCGTCGAGGTCCGCGACGTAGAGCGTGCGGCTCGCGCAGTACGCGAGCATGGCCCGCGCCACCGTCACGGGATCGCTGCCGGCACACAAGCGCGAGGCGATGGGGCGGTACTGGTCGCGCTGGCCGCGCACCGCATGGACGGCGCAGCCGCCGAGAAGGTCGATGACGGGGATGATGTGCATGGAGACGGAATGATGACGCGAGTGTTCGTCTACGAATATATCAGCGGCGGCGAGACCGAGGCCGACGCCATGCCACAACTGCTGGGCCAGGGCCGTGCCATGCGCGATGCCATGATTGCCGACCTGGCACGCATCGGCGATGTGAGCGTGACCTGCGCGGTGCTGCCCGGCGAGCCGTTGCCTGCCTGCCGTGGCACGAGCAAGGTGGTCTGCTGTATGCGCGCGCCCGATGAGGATGCGCCGGCCTTCGTGCGTCGGCAGGCTGCCTGCCACGACGTGAGCTGGATCGTGGCGCCGGAGTCCGATGGCGTGCTGCTGGGCCTGCACTACATGGTGGGCGAGGCCCGCTGGCTCGGTTGTGACGCCGGCGCCATTGCGCTGGCCACCAGCAAGCGCGCCACCGCCCAGCACTTCGGCGCACTAGGCATTGCCGCGACCCGGCCCTGGGACGATGGCCAGGCGCGCCAGCCCGAGGCCGGGCGCTGGGTGGTCAAACCCGATGACGGCGCCGGCTCGGTGGCAACCCATGCCTACGACGGCTTCGACGCCGCCCACGAAGCCTGGCTGCGGCGCCTCGCCGGCGGCGAACCGGTGGTGCTCGAGCCGTGGGTGGAAGGCGAGCCGATCAGCCTGTCCCTGCTGTGCGGGCCGGGCGAGGTGGAACTCCTGAGCGTGAACCGCCAGCGCATTCGCATCGATGCTCGCGGCCAGGTGCACGACGATGGCGTGCTGCCCAATGCCATCGAACGCAATGGGCGCGCGGGGCAACTGCTTGCCGAACTTGCCGGGCGCCTGCGTGGCGGCATGCCGGGGCTGCGCGGCTTTGTCGGCATCGACCTGGTCTGGCATCCCGAACGCGGGCCGGTGGTGATCGAGGTGAACCCGCGCGTGACCTGCGCCTATGCCGGCCTGTCCGCCGCGCTCGGCCGCAACCTGGCCTGCGAACTGCTGGCCGGGCATCAGGTCCGGGCCGAGCGCCTGGAGACCGACGGAGCCTCGCATGGCCGCTGATCGTGTCATCCTTGGCTGGGACCTGGGCGGCGCGAATATCAAGGCGACGCGGCTGGAGGATGGCGCCGTGCGGGACGTCGCCCAATGGCCCTGTCCCCTGTGGCAGGGGCTGCATCGGCTCGACGAGGTCCTGGCGCTGGCGTGCCGGCGCTGGCCCGACGCCATGCAGGCGGGCCATGCCGTCACCATGACCGGCGAGATGGCCGACCTGTTCCCACACCGGCAGGCCGGCGTGGAGGCGCTCGCGCAAGCCATGTCGCGCCGCTTCGGCGCGCGCGTGGCGTTCTTTGCCGGCGCCGCGGGCTGGCGCGAGCAGGCACGGGTGTCGCGTGACTGGGCGCACATCGCGTCGGCCAACTGGATGGCAAGCGCCAGCCTGGCGGCGGCATGCACGGACCAAGGCATGCTGGTGGACATCGGCACCACGACCAGCGACCTGATTCCCATCGTGGATGGCAAGGTCAGGGCGCAAGGCCGGGACGATGCCGGCCGGCTTGCTTCCGGCGAACTGGTCTACCTGGGCGCGGCGCGCACGCCGCTGTGTGCGCTGGCCCGACGCATTGCCTTCGAAGGCACCGAGTACAACGTCATGAACGAGCTGTTCGCCACCACCGCTGACGTCTATCGGCTGACCGGCGAACTGCCGGCCGAGCATGATCCCCACCCGAGTGCGGACGGCGGCCCCAAGACCGATGCGGCGACGCGCCAGCGCCTGGCCAGGATGATCGGCCGCGATGCGCGCGACGCCGCGCCGGCGGCGTGGCTGGCGTTTGCCCACGCATGGCGGCGGGCCCAGCTCGACGAGCTGGCCGTCAACCTGCGGCGGGTAGCGGATGGCGTGGGCCTGCCCGCGGAAGCGCCGCTGATCGGCGCCGGCTGCGGGCGCTTCCTGGCGCGCGAGCTGGCGGTGCGGCTGGCCCGGCCCTATCGCGCCTTCGAGGCGCTGGCCGGCATCGCGCCCGAGCACGCGGAATGGGCTCAGGTCTGTGCGCCCAGTGTCGCGGTGGCGGTGCTGCGATGGCAGGACCGCGAGGCGGGCCGTGGGGTCAGGACACGGGAGATGACTTTGCGGTGCCGGCAGGCCGGTGCCGAACCAGCAGGAACGGAGGCTTCATGGTCGTAGTCAAGATCGGCGGCAGCCTTGGCCGCGACCCGCTGCTGCCCGACTGGCTGCAACAGCTTTCCGAACTGGGCCGCGGGCGCGTGGTGATCGTGCCCGGCGGCGGCGGCTTTGCCGACCAGGTGCGGGACTACCAGGCGCGGTGGGGTTTCGGCGACCTGCCCGCGCACAATATGGCCGTGCTGGCCATGGTCCAGTACGCGCTGATGCTGCATGCGCTGTGCCCGCGCCTGACCCTGGCCACCGGCGACGACGATATCCGCACGGTCCTGCGCCAGGGCGGCGCCGCGCTGTGGACGCCCTACGCGCTGCTGCGCGCGCAGCCGGACGCCATGACCAACTGGGATGCGACATCGGACAGCATCGCGGCCTGCCTGAGCGAGCGGCTTGGCGCGCAGCGGCTGGTGCTGGTGAAGTCGTGCGAGGTCGCGCCGGGACTGAGCCTGGACCAGTATGTGCGGGCCGGCGTGCTGGATCGCGGCTTCACGGCCTGCGCACGCGCTGCCGCCTGCGCGGTGGAGATCCTGCACAAGCAGGAGCTGGACCGCCTGTGCGCGTGGTTGCGAGAAAATCAGGCCGCCTGAGCAGCTTGCGCGGCCTGCACGGCCTGTGCCGCCCGCACCACCTGATACTCCCCATGCCCGAAAGCCAGCGGTGCCCGCCCGGAGCGGCCGATGCGCTCCACACGGCCGATATAGACCACATGGTCGCCACCGGGATACGCCGCCACCTGCACGCATTCCAGATGGGCGGCCACGCCTTCGAGGATCGGCACTTCGCCCAGCCCGCAGTGATGGGCGATGCCATGGAACTTGTCTTCGCGCGAGCGCGCGAAGTGTTGGGACAAGCCGATCTGGTCGTGCGCCAGGATGTTGACGGCAAAGCGAGGGCTGTCGCGAAAGGCGGGGTAGCTGCGCGAGGCGATGGCCTGGCTCCACAGGATCAGCGGTGGCTCCAGCGAGACCGAGCTGAAGGCGTTGACGGTGACGCCGTGGGCGACGCCGTCGGCATCGCGCGTGGTGACCACGGTCACCCCGGTGACGAACGTGCCGAGCACATCGCGCAGTTGCCGTTGGTCGAAGGGCACGAAAGACATGGAAGTCGCGGTCATGGTTGTCGTTCTCCGGTGTTGGTTCACGGGGACCAATGCCCCTGGGCGAGGCCGCAAACGCTCAGGCCGCCTGCGCCTCCAGTCCCGCGGCCAGGTTCAGTCCGGTCCGCAACGCGGCCACCTTTGCGGGGTCAAGCCTGCCGCCGCGCCCGCTGTCGCACAGCGCGCCACGGAAGCCGGCGAAGTCCGGCCCGAGCGCCCGCAGTCGTGGCAGATGCTCAAGCCGCAACGATCCCGCCATCCCCACCTTGATGCCATGCCGCCCGGCAAGCCCGACCATGGCGCGCAGCGTTGCCATGTCCGTGCAGTCGAACAGGGTGCCGGAGCGCTTGTCGGCCGTGTCCGCCATCACCGCCGGAAAGCCCAGCGCGCAGGCGGCTTCGACCAGCGCGAGGTCGACGCCATCGTCGGCCAGGAATACCGGCACCACCTGCCAGGGCAGGCCGGCCAGTTGCCCCAGGGCTTCGCGTGCGTGCGGGCCGCGGGCGACGCCGACCTTGACGTAGTCGACGCCGCACCTGCCGATGGTGTTGGCCATCAGCACCATGAGCGCATGCTCGGCTGGCGCGAGGTCGCCGATGGTGGCGCTCAGCAGGCGGTTAGGCCAGCGCGTGCGCACGGCCCGGACGACCTCGCACACGGTCTGCGCGGGCAGCGCGCCGAGCGCGCCGGCCCTGGGTTCCTTGAGATCGATCAGGTCGGCGCCGGCCCGGGCGGCTTCCAGGGCTTCTTCCACATTGCGTACGCTGGTGAGCAGGGCGGTCATGGTGTGGTCTCCAGGGAGGCAGCGTTGTGCGCGTCGATCCGCTCGCGCAGCCACTGCCATGCCTCGTGTTCGGCGGGGCCGGCGGTCTTGTCGATGGCGATCTGCAGGTAGGCCATTTCGCGGGCGATCTTGTCGGGTGCAAGCATGTGCAGGCGACTGACCAGCACCGCGGCTTCGATGACAGCGGCCTGGGCACGGTTGAAGCCGGGAAAGTCGCCGTGGCGGCGCTGGTACACGCGTGCCATGCGCAGCGTGGGACGGTTGGGGTCACCGCCTTCGTCGCGCAGGCGCAGTTCGAGGTGGCTCAGGGCGCCGGCCAGCCGCACGCCGCGGATGCGCTCGGCCGCGACGGTGGGCCAGCGGTGGCGGCCGGTGAGGCAGCCGGCGAAGACGCGCACGTCGTTGGTCAGGTTGACCACGGCGGCGCCGGTGCCGACGATATTGTCGTAGGTGGTGGATGGCCGGAAGGGCATCAGCACGATGTCGTCGCCACGGTGGCGCACGCCCATCGGTGCGATATGCGGCCGGCCCGCGGCCGAGACCGTGGTGACGATGGTTTCGTAGATGAGGTCGTTCATGCTGTGATGTCCGCTAGGCGCGCTTGCGCATGGTGGTGCCCGGCGCGCACCATTCGGCCAGGTTCTGCGCCTCGCGCCCGACGGCGCAGCCCCAGTCCAGCGACTGGTCCTGCACGTAGCGCTTGCCCAGGCGCCAGGCGATCTCGGCGCGGGCCAGTTCCACCCCCATGTAGAAGGCATGGTTGCCGTCATGCTCGAGCTGCAGGCGCGGGAACAGCGTAAAGGGGTCGGCGGCCACGTGGTGGCCGTCGCGGTTGTAGGCGTGGATGCCCTGCTC
Source organism: Cupriavidus sp. IK-TO18 (assembly GCF_015549295.1). Lineage (NCBI taxonomy): Bacteria > Pseudomonadati > Pseudomonadota > Betaproteobacteria > Burkholderiales > Burkholderiaceae > Cupriavidus > Cupriavidus sp. IK-TO18. The sequence goes on along the minus strand of NZ_JADGMP010000018.1, from coordinate 88,005 downwards.
GGAGACCTGCACGCGGAAGTTCGGATCGCGGATGGCGCTGGCGGTCTCGGCGATCTCCTCGGCCGTGTCGGGATAGGGATCGCGCGCGTGCAGGGACATCATCTCGTCGGTGAGGCCCTTGGGCAGCGAGCGCTGCTCGCGCGCGGCGTACATCATGCGGCGCGCCACGTCGGCTTCGCGGATGGCGCGGCGTGCGTGGCCGCTGACCTGGGTGGTCAGCACCGCCGACGCGCGCAGCTCCACCGCAATGCCCATCAGGATCGCGTTGATGCCGCCGGTGTCGGCCTCGGTCAGCTCGGTCAGGTTGCCGATGCCGAGCATGATGGGCGCATCGGCGAAGCGCTGGCGCAGGCGCTCGTAGCGCCCCAGCGATGCCAGCAGTCCGAACGGAATCGGATCGAGGATGGCGTCGGCGATGTAGGCGCGTCCGCGCGCCTGCATGGCTTCGACGGCGGCATGGAGCGAGCGTTCGTCCCCGGGCTGGCTGGGCACGAGGATGGGCGTCGCGGCGACTTCGTCGGCCACCCACAGGGTATCGAGCGACAGGCTGAGCAGGTAGTCCGCGCCGGCGCGGCCGCCACGCAGCAGTTCGTCGGTATTCATGGAATCGACGCTGACCTGGAAGCCTTCGGCCTTGAGCGCGCGCACGGCGTCTTCCAGGTGGGGGAATGCGGTGGCGGGCAGGCAGCCCAGGTCGATCACGTCGGCGCCCTCGGCGCGGTGGCGGTACGCGCGTGCGCAGATGCCCGCGATGTCGAGTTGCGGTGCGTCAACGATCTCGGCAAAGATCGCGATGTCATGCCGGGACAAATCCACGGGCCGCGCCTTGCGATTGAAGAACCCGGGCAGGTCCTTGAGGTCTTCCGGCCCGCGCTCGACCGGCATGCCGTAGTGGCGGGAGAGCTCGTCCAGGTCGCCGCGGCAGCGCCCGGGCACCACGATACGGTCTGCCGCCACCGGCGCCGCCACCCGCCGGCGCACCATGTCGGCGGTCATCAGCGCGGCTACCTGCAGGCCGATCTCGCGGATTTCCCAGGTGAACGGCGCGGGCTCGAGGCTGCGCAGCACCCGCTCCAGGCCTTTCTCGGCCAGGCGCCCGGTCAGAAAGACGATGTGTTCCATGTCAGTGACAGTGCTCTCAGTCGTTGATCCAGCGCCGCGCGCAACTCGCCGATGGAGCAGGCCACCTGGCAATGGTCGATGCGGCGCAGCCGCTCCACGTTCTCCAGTTCGATATTGCGGGGGTGCAGCTTGAGCCAGCCCTGCGGGCCCTTGGTCACCACCACGGGTTCGGTATCGCACGCGAACACCAGGCCGGGGATGCCGAGCTTGCCGGCCTGGGCAAAGATATTGGTGGGCAGCGTGTCCGAGATGCCGAACCCGCATTTGGCGACGGTATTGCTGGTGGCCGGCGCGATCACCGTGGTGTGGTAGCGGTGCCCGTACAGCATGCCAACCGGCGCCGCGCTGGCGGTCTTGTCGCGGAACACGCGAAAGCGCGCTTTCAGCGCTGCGAGCGGAATGTCGTAGATGGCCAGTACTTCCTCGGCCGCGCGCGACAGGAAGAGGTCCACATCCGGCAGCGCGGCAGCCAGCGCCAGGCTTTCTTCCAGGAAATGGCCGGAGCCCGTGACGGCCCAGGCGAAGCGGGGCCCGCCGCCGGCCTGGGCGGGGTGCCCGTCGGTGTCGTCCGTGCCGGGCAGGGCCGGGCCTTCGGTCGCGGGACGGAGCACGGCGGATGGCAGGGCGAATGGTAGGGACAAGGCGCGTATTGTCGGGATGATCGGTCTGGGCGCAGTGATCGCAGGAGTCATGCCTGGTGCGGCCGGCCTTGATGCGACGGCCTTTCGGGGCCTGCGCGGGTCATTGCGCCGGCGCGACTGTCCCGCGGCCGGGACAGTCTGTGACGTGGCCGCGGTGCGCAGATGCGCAGGCGCGCTACAGCGGGTGCCCGCGCGCGGGCGGCATGGCTGGCACTGCGGGTCACCGCGGCGCTGCCGGCTGCGCGTGGCCTGCTATTTGCGTGAGAGGTCGTGGGAGCGGCCGCCGGCCGCGCAGCCATTGCACGGCAGGGAGGCCTGATGAAGCGAGACGACATGATGGTGGCGGCCGCGACCGCGGAGTTCAACCGGGCGGGGCAGGCGGGACCGATGGCCGGGCAGTATATGGGTGTCACCAGCGGCGCCATGGACCTGATCTTTATCGAGGGTTTCGAGGGCCAGACGGTGATCGGCATCGATGACGGCGAGCTGCACACGCCGCAGCCCATCCGCATCGACCTCACCGCCGGGCTCGCGCGCAGCGCCGCCTGCAGCACGGACCGGATCGGCGACACCATCGACTACGGCAAGGTGCGCGCGGCCTTGCGCGAGCTGATGGCCACGCATGGCCTGCGCTTGCTGGAAGCCTTTGCCGAGCGTGTGGCGCAACTGCTGCTGGAAGACTTCGGCGCCCACTGGGTGCGCGTGGTCGTGGTGAAGCCGAGGAAGTTCGACGATGTGAGCGCGGTCGGCGTGGCCATCGAGCGGCGCCGGGACGATCGGCTGGCTGTCAGGGAGCAGGGACTCGGCTGGCCGAGCCCGGGCGCGATGTCCGCCTGAGGCATCCGGGGCGGCTACCCGCGCCGCAGCGGTGCCGGCGCGGGTACTGGGACCACCGGTGACTACCGTCAACTACATGGACTACAGGCCGACAGCGGACGTTGCCAGTGCCGGCGAAGCCGCGGACAGCGCGCATAGCGCCGGGTCGAGACAGCCGGCGATCATCGCGCTGGCCACCGTCAGGTCGGCGGTGGTGCCGGGATTGAGCCCGTCGGTCTTCAGCAGCCGGTCCCATCGGGCCAGCTCCTCGCGCGGGATGACCTGGCCGGCTTCGAGGCGCCGATGCAACAGGCGCGCCTTGTAGCTGACGTTCCTGGCCGCGGCCAGCCCATGCTTGCGCGCGATATGCGAATCCGGAAAGCGGGCCAGGAAGGCCAGGTACACCGCCGCGACCGCGCGTTGCAGCCGCGCCGGCCAGGGGCCGTGGCTCGCCAGGTGGCGACGCAGTACCGTCAGCCCGAGGGCGAACAGGTCGGCATAGCCATTGGCATACTGGCGCGCGACGCTGTCGCGCATGGCGGCCAGGCGCATGGCAGCGCGCAGGTCCACCGTCGGCGGTGCTGCCACATCCTGCTCGGGCGCCGCGCCCAAGCCGGCCGGATTGGCCTGGGCAATGGCGCGGTAGGCCGCCTGCGCATCGGCCACGGTCAGGCCAGCCAGGACGGTCTCCAGCCGCTGGCGCAGGGCTTCGGCGTCGCGCGGTGGCGTGCCTTCCATGGCGGCAGCGATCGGCGCGCACAGCAGCAGGATGCCGAGATTGGTGTTGCAGCGCGCGACCGCCTGCGTGGCGGACACCGCGCGCTCGATCCGTGCGCCGACCGCCAGCATGGTGTCGGTCAGTGGCGGCGCGGCCGCGGCGGCGCTGTCCAGGAACAGCCGCGCGGTCATGCCGTGGCCCGGCGCACACAGGCTGACATTGCCCGGCTTGGCCACCGCCACGTCGAGCGTGCAGGCCCAGAGAAAGGCGGCCGACGCGGCGCCGGCGCGGTCGTGCCCGGGCGCGGCCATCATGCCAGGGCTCCTGCACGCTTCGCGCACGCACGGGCGGCGGGCAGCTTGCGGCCCAGCAGGTCGTCCACCAGCAGGCCGGCGATGTCGGCTTCGGTGACGGACTGCAGGCCGCGCCAGGCGGCGACGCCGTTGACCTCGATCACGAGTGCGCCTGCCTCGCCTGCGCGAGCGCCGGCGGCAGGCACCAGGTCCACCCCGGCGTAATCCAGACCGAGTGCCTCGGTGGCGCGTATCGCCAGCGCGGCCAGCGCGGGCGAAATCTCGGCATGCTCACACTGCGCGCCTTGCGCCACGTTGTGAACCCAGTGATCGCTGACGCGGCGCATGGCTGCCGCCGCCTGGCCACCAACCACCAGCACGCGCCAGTCGAAGCCTGGCCTGGCACTGGCACCGTCGCTGGCACCGTCGCTGGCCGCCGGCGCCGGTACGAAGCGCTGCAGATACGCCACGTGCCGGTACGGCGACAGCGCGGGCAGCGGCGCATGTCCCGTCGCCAGCGCGCCGATGCGCTGCAGGCCCTTGCCTTGCGAGCCGAACAGGGGTTTTAGCACCAGCGCCCGCCCCGCCGCGCTTTCGCGCATCACCGTACGCCGGGCCTGCGGCACCGATTCGCTGACCCAGGTGGCCGGCGTCGGAATCCCGGCCAGGTGCAGCAGGAAACTGGTCATGCCCTTGTCTACGCTGCGCTCGATGGCACGCGCGTCGTTGTACACGGGAACGCCGAGCTCGCGCAGCGCGTGCAGGATGCCCAGGCGCAGCGTCACCTGCTCGAAGCTGCCGCCCGCGACGCCGCGCACGATCACGGCGTCCGGCAGGCCGCGGCCGTAGCCGGGGATCGCCAGGCCGTGCCAGGCCCAGGTGGTGTCGATGCGGCAGTCGGCCAGGTCCACGCAGTGACCCTCGCAACCGCGCGCGCGCAAGGCGCGCTTGAGCCTGGTGGTGTGCCAGCCGCGCTCGTCGGTCATGATGGCGACCCGCAGCCCTTGCGCCGTGCCGGCCACGGAGGGTGGGGGAAGAGAGGTGGGCCGCATCTCACGCTTCCTGCAGCCACTGGCCGCGCAGCAACGCCATGTTCAGCGCGCCCGCGTGCCAGGTCCGCCCGGAGGCCAGGTTGCTGACCCACACCTCGGCCGGGGCAAACAGTGCGGGGTCGATCCGGTAGAAGTCGTGATCGTATTCCCTGAAGACCTCGGCGAAGGGCCGGCCATAATCGCGCGAGCCGATAGAAGGCAGCGCCAGTGCCAGCGCGCGCGCGGCATCGTCGCCGGTGTCCACGGTCAGGTGCACGGTGCCGCCGTAGAGGATGGCATCGTTGGTACGGCCCATGGCCTCGCCGGCGTCGGCGCCGGGCGGCGGCAGCGGCGCGGCGGCGCTGCCTTCGACGATGCGATCGAGCGCAAAGCCCAGCACATGCGCCTTGTGCAGCGCCACTTCCAGCACCCGCCCCACGACCTGTGTGGTGCCGGCCAGGCTCGCCGTCGGCGTCAGGATCAGGGTCAGCTGCTCGGGCCGCAGCCCGCAATCGCGCAGGATCTTGGCGACGACGGCCTCGGGCGGGGCGCGGTCGACCTCCAGCACCAGGCAGGCGCCGCCGTTGGCGTTGGCATCGGCGTTGGCATCATCCGCGATGCGGTCGCGATAGCCGAGCTCCGCGAACAACGGCTCCTTGCCGGCGAGCGCGCGCGCCGGGCCGGAGCCCAGCGCGAAGAATTTTTTGCCGCCGGTTTCTTCCTTGCTGGCGGCCAGGCTCCAGCCCGCATACTGGCTCGCCAGGCAGGCCAGCACCGGGGCGCCGCTGCTGACCTCGACCCGCGTGGGCCAGCCGCCATCCGGACCACTCTCGCTGCGATCGCTGCCGTGCCGTAGCTGTACCCGGCCCAGGCCGCCCATGCAGATCTCGGCAATGGCGAGACCCGCCGCGATGCTGCCGCGGGTCTCGACACCCGCGTCGACGATGCGCACGCCCAGCGGCCCGGCGGACACCGCGAGCCGCCATGGCCCGGCCTGCGCGAGCAGGCGCGCGAGCAGTGGCTGGCTAAGCGAATTGACGCTGGGGCTGGGGGCTGCCCCGGCGTTCCTGGTGGCGGGCGTGGTGCTGGGCATGATGAGCCTCGAGTCGGTGGTGGATTTGCGCATGCCGCTGCTGCAGGAGGATGGCGAGGGAGCCTGCGGTCGCGGCTTCGGCGAAGACCGTGCAAATGGGGTTGCCGCGGTCGACGGCGGTGCCCGGCGGCGGAATATCGTGGCACCAGCCGGTTCGCATCAGGTCTGCGGCGAGCGCTGTGCCAATGTGGGCCGCGCGCGCGGCGAAGACGGTGTGGAAGCCGCGCAGGGGGCTTGTGCCAGCCGCTGGCAGGGGCGCCGGGAGCGGCGGAGGCAAGATCCCCCGGCACGCCTGCAGATGGGCCTGCACCAGGCCGCCGGCGAAGGCATCGGCGTAAAGCGCCATGGTCGCGGATAGCCGCGGGTTGATTTCGAGCACGGCGATCTCGTCCGCGTCGAGCAGGAAGTCGATGCTGTTCAGCCCGACCAGGCCCGTCTCGCGCACGATGGCGTGGACGATCTCGCCCAGGCGGCTGGCCGTGGCCGGTTTCAGCGCCGTCGGTCCGCTGGCGCCGCAGAAGAGGAACGAGGTGGCTTCGTCGGGCACGTCCGCACTGCCGCATGCGCCGATTTCGCCGGCCGTATGCTGGCGGCTGACGCCCACCATGCGCGCCTCGCTGCCGTTCGCCAGGAACAGCGCGGACATGGACTGGCCCGCTACGCGCTGCTGGTAATACTGCGCCTCGCCGGCGCTGGCGCTGGCGGATGCCTGGTACAGCGGCCGGATATGCCAGCCACCGGTGCCGCCAACGCGCTTGCTCAGCCAGCCCTCGCCGCACGGTGGCGGGTTCAGGCGGGTAGGCGGATGGGCGATGCCAAGTGCATCGAGCAGCCGGAAGAAGCTGGCGGGCTGCTTGACGGTGCGCACGGTTGCGGCGCCATTGCCCAGCAGGGGCACGATGGCGTGCGCTGCCTCGATCAGCCCGGGCTGGTGCTCGAAGCCGCCGCCCGCGATCCATCCCAGCAGCGGGTGGCTGGCGCGCAGGCGCCGCAGCGCGGCCAGCAGGCGCTCCGGGTCGATCGACAGCGCGTCGGGACCGCCCAGCGGCTCCCAATGGCAGGCGGCATGGCGCGTGTCGGCATCGCCGAACACGTCCAGCGCGATCACGGGCAGCCCGGCCTGCGCGGCCGACTCGGCCATCATGCGGGCCGATAGTCCGGCGGCGATGAGCATGGGGGCATTGGGCATGGTCTTGCGTTCCTGTCTCAGGGCAATTCCGCAGCCACCGCGCGCGCCATTGCCATGGCTTCGGGGAAGCCCAGGTAGACCGGCGTGGTCGCTTCGCGCATGGCGAGAAAGAGCCGGTGCTGGACCTGATACTTGATATTGCCGATGGCAAGCGCGCCCACGCCCACCGCGGCCGCTGTGCCGATGCGCTTGCCGTCGTCCATCACCTCAACGCCGGCGATGCCGGCGGGCGGCACCGCGTTCACGTCCGCTGCCACCAGCAGCCTGCCGGCGGCGTCCCGGTCCGCTTCGCTCATGACCTGCACGCCAGCGCTGGCGGTGGCGAACACGATATCGGCTTCGGCCAGTGCGGCGCGCAGCGCTTCTGTGGTGCGGATCAGGATGCCCTGGGTCTGCGCCTGGAAGCGCGCATTGGTTTCCTGGCTGGTGCGCACGGCCTGTTCGTCGTCGACGCGATTCGACAGCCAGACCCGGGCGCCGAGCTGCGAGGCCAGTGCGCCGGCCACGCGCCCGACCGCGCCGCTGCCGCCAAGCACCAGCACCCGCTTGCCGGCGAAGTCGCTGCCATGCGCCTTGCGCAACTGGCGCTCCACCGAGGCCACCAGTGCCGCCGCGGTGGTATAGGAGCCGCTGGGGTCGGCGAAGACCGATACCGCAAAGGGCGGGACCATGGACTGGCGCGCGAGGTCGAGCATGTCGGCAGCCACCATCACGTCGCGGCCGCCGATGAAGATGCCGGTATTGGCCACGCCCTTGGGCCCGCGCGAGAAGATCGCGTCCTGCGTCATCGCGGCGACATTGGCGGGCCCGACTTCTGCATAGGGCACGACGTGGTCAAAGCCGGCGTCGATGGCCATATTGACGTCGAACGGGCTGGCCTGGCGGCCAGGCGTGAACATATGCAGGATGCAGGGGCGTGCCATGGGGATCTCGCTCGGATAGGGTTCGGTGCGGCCTGGCCGCTTCAGTTCGTTTCTGGTTGCTTCTGGTTGCTTCTGGTTGCTTCAGGCCGCGCTGCGATGCTGCGCCGGCAGCACGCTGCCGGCGCCATGGTTGGCGCCGCGCACGATGCGCGCCTCCAGGCAGCCCGGCAACAGGCCCGCCGCGCGCGCGCCGGCCACGGCTTGCTCGGCGGCCGCCTGCGACGGCACGATGGCAAAGCCGGTCGGCCCCCACGAACTCTGGCCCACCGCAACCGCATCGCTGCCGGCCTGCCGCGTGACCCAGTCCAGCACGCGCGCAACCGCCGGGCTGCTGTAGACCCCGCCCTGGGCTGGCGCGAAGTAGTTGCCGATGACTTGCTGCAACTGGTTCAGGCCCTGCGCGAACGGGGCGAACTCCTGCTCGGCGGCCGCCGGCAGGATCTGCATCAGCACGCGGTGGCAGAGCTCCGCGGCCAGCGGCCTGGGGAAGGGCGGCAGGGCCTGGATGGCCTCCTTCTCCGCTGCGCCGTGCAGGCCGGTGCGACTGTCGTCCAGCAGCAGCACGATGCGCCAGTCGGACGGGAACCCGAAGCGCGCCGTCAGCGGCGGCACGGTGCCCGCGCCGCGCGGTCCACCGTCCAGCAGCAGGCCGCCATGCTCGAACGCCGCGATGCCCACGCCGGAGCGGCCGCCGCGCTCCAGGATGCGGGCAATCTCCGCGCCGGACCACGGCAACGCGTGGCACTCGGCATAGGCCCGGCCAAGGGCCAGTGCGAGCTGGGTGCCGGAGCCGAAGCCGGCATGCGCGGGCAGCACCTCGTGCAGCCGCAGCGCAAGCGGCCGGCGCATGCCGCTGGCCTGCCGCAGCCGCTCCAGCCAGGCGCTCACGCGCGGCAGTTCCGCTTGCGCGGCAGGGTGGAGCGCGGTGATCCGGTCCTGCGCTGCGGGCGCCAGGTCCAGGACGGTGGCCGGCCCCTCGATCGCGAGGCCGAGGCTGCCGAAGCGCCGGCCCAGCGTGGCGCCGGGGTCGAGAAAGCCCAGGTGCAGCCGGCCGTTGGCGCGGATGCCGATGGCGCCGGCGGGCTGGCTGCGATGCGGTGAGGTGGCAATCTTGTGCATGGTCGATAGCCCGCTAGGTCATGGCAAGGCGCTGGCTTGCGCCTCGCCCTGCAGGTATGCCGGCATGTCATCGGTGGCGCCCGCGTTGCGCGCGGGGGGGTCCGCCTGCGAGACCCTGATGCAGAGCTGGTGCATCTTGCGGTACAGGGTATTGCGGCTGAGCCGCAGCGTGCGGGCCACGGTGCTGACGTTCCAGCGGTGCGTCTCCAGCAGCTCCAAGATGGTCCGGCGCTCGTTGAGCTGGATCGCGTTGAAGCGCGGCAGGTTCTCTTCGTCCGTGCCCGCTGAACATTGCGCGCTGCCGGCCTCGGCGCGCGAATCGGCACGCGCATGGGCGCCCGAATCGGCCGCGCGTGCGCGGCGCGCCCGTGTGCTGCCGTGCACGATTTCCGGGGGTAGTGCCTCCAGGCACAGGCGATCGCCGTCGCACAAGGCGGCGGCGGTGCGCAGCACGTAGCGCAGCTGGCGCAGGTTGCCGGGCCAGTCATAGCGCATCAGGGCCTGCTGGGCTTCGGGCGCCAGCGTGGGCGCGGCGTGGGGGGCCGCTTCCTCGGCCAGGATGGTGCGGATCAAGGCGAGCCGGTCGGTCCGCTCGCGCAGCGGCGGCAGGCGCAGTTCGACCCCGCTCAGCCGGTAGAACAGGTCTTCGCGGAAGCGCCCTTCGCCGACCAGCTCGGCAAGGTTGCGGTGGCTGGCGCTGATGAGCTGGAACTCGACCCGGGTCGCGCTCTCCGAGCCCAGCGGGGTAACCTGGCGTTCTTCCAGCACCCGCAGCAGGCGAGCCTGCAGCGCCAGCGGCATGTCGCCGATCTCGTCGAGAAAGAGCGTGCCGCCGTCGGCCTGCAGGATCTTGCCGCGCCGGCCCTCGCGCTGCGCGCCGGTGAACGCGCCCGCGCGGTAGCCGAACAGCTCGCTCTCGATCAGCGCTTCGGGCAGCGAGGCACAGTTGATGGCCACGAAGGCGCCCTGTGCGGCCGGGCTGGCCGCGTGCAGCGCATTGGCGAAGACGTCCTTGCCGGCGCCGGTTTCGCCGTGCAGCAGGATCGGCACATTGCGCTCGATCACGCGCGTGGCGAGCCGGATCTGCGCCTCCATGCGCGCATCGCCAGCGGCCAGGCGCGACAGCGCATGCTGTGCCGCGGCACGTTGGTGCGAGGCGGGCGCGGCGGGCGCCGCCTGCGCGGGCCGGCCCGCGCCGCGCACGATCGCGCGGGCAGGGCGCGGATCACACGCTTGCGGCGGCTGCTGCGCCACCATGAAGAAGCGGTTTGCCGCCTGCGTACGGTAGATCGGCACCGGATGGAAGGACTGGCGTGCGCTGCGCGCCACTAGCTCGTCGAGCGACGTCATGAACAGTTCGTCGATGCGCTTGCCACGCAGCGCCTGCAGCGTATGGAAGCCAAGCTGGTGCAGCGCACTGCGGTTGGCGCCCAGCACCGCACCGTCCTGATCGACCGCGAGCTTGCCTTCGCCCGGCGTGTAGACCAGCTCCGACTGGCTGTGGAAGCGGATCGGGAAAGCATGGCGAAAGCGCGCATCGAACAACCGGTTCTCGATGTTGCGGCAGGACATGGCCACCAGCACCAGCGAATGCTGCTGCTGCAGCGGCGAGCGGCTGGTGACGTCCAGCACGGCGCACAGCTCGCCGTTCTCGTCGAAGATCGGCGCGGCCGAGCAGGTCAGCGAGGTATAGCGCCGGAAGAAGTGCTCGTCGTGCCGTATCGCCACGGCACTGCCTTCGGCCAGGCAGGTGCCCATGCCGTTGGTGCCGGCCTCGCGTTCGCTCCAGATCGCGCCGACGCGCAGCCCTTCCGGCGCGATCTCGCGCGCGAACGGATCGGAGGCCACCAGGTGCATGATGGCGCCCTCGGCGTCGGTCAGCATCACGGCCATGTCGGCATCGGCCAACTGCTGGTGGAGCGTGCTCATCTCCAGGCGCGCGCAGCCGGCCAGCTCGCCAAAGCGCTCGCTGCGCTCGCGCAATTCAGTCGCGGTCAGCACCGGGGGCGCGGGGCGCAGCTCGGGGTCGAGCCCATAGTCGCGCAGGCAGCGCGTCCAGGAACGCACCACCGCCGCACTGACCTCGCACGCCGCGAGCGGCTGGGCTACGGCCTGCGCGATGCGATGGGCATGCGTGTCCATGGTCCTGTCCATGCACCGGTCCGTGCTCCTGTTCGTGCCCAGAAGCGGCTGGGTCAGGGTCATCATGTCTTCCTCCTGCTGGGCTTGCGCACTGGCTTGGGATGGAGTCTGCGCAACGGGGCCGGGCCCGGGCAATACCCAATAGGCGGTAGCCCGGTCGGGGCCAGGGTTTGCACGGGGTACCGCTACTACCTAGGAGGTAGTGCCAAGGGGAAATTGTTGGGGAGGTAGGTGCCAACCATACTCCGCCAGACACACCGAACCCATGCGGAGACAACCGATGACCCGAGAGTCCACCCTGAACGTACGACACCGCGAGCTTGGCTCGAAGCTGGACGGCGACACCTGGAACGACATGCCGATTCCCTGGCGTTACCAGCGCGATCCGCAGGACGAAGTGGTGGCGGTGCGCACTGCGGCAGGCCTCTATGACATCAGCGGCCTGAACATTGTCAGGGTGTGGGGGCCGGACGCCGCCGCGGTGATCGACAGGATGGTCCCGATCGACGTGCGCCGGCTGCGCCCGGGCACGGCGCGCCTGGCAGCGGTGGTCGACGAGAAGGGCGCCGTCAGCGACGACCTGATGGTGATCTGCGACGGCGAGAACCAGTACCGCCTGTCGCACGGCAGCGGTGACACGCAGCAGAAGCTGGCCGCGCTCTCGCAAGGCCGCGACATGCAGTGGGAGCAGGACTTCGACGTCCATATGCTCTCGCTGCAAGGGCCGCGCTCGGCTGCGATCCTGAAGGCGCATATCGGCATCGACCTGGCCACGCTGCCTTACTTCGCCCACCGCGAAACCACGCTGTTTGGCCGCAAGATCGTGATTTCCCGCGGCGGCTACTCGGGCGAGGAGGGTTTCGAGATCTCCTGCGCAGCGGCGGATGCCGTGGCGCTTTGGGACGCCATCCTCGAAGCGGGCAAGCCGCACGGGCTGATTCCGTGCTCCTGGGATTCGCTGGAACTGGCGCGGATCGAGGCGGCGCTGCTGTTCTACCCCTTCGACATGCCCGAGGGCGACACCACGCCGTGGGAGGTCAACCTCGGCTGGGCCATCGATTCCGACAAGGCCGGCGACTACGTGGGCAAGGCAGCGCTGCTGGCGGCCCGGGGCAAGGAGCGCTTTTCCCAGGCCGGCGTGGCGGTGCGGCTCGATCGCGCGGTCGAGGCCGGGGCCAGGATCTTCGTCGACGGCAAGGAAGCGGGCGTCGTCACCAGCGCCACCTTCAGCCGCTACCTGATGCAGTCGCTGGCGCTGGTGCACCTGAAGCCGGCGTACAAGGCACTGGGCACCAGGGTCGAGATCCGCGACAGCACGGGCGCACATGTGGCCACCGTGACCAAGACGCCGTTCTACGATCCGCAGCGCCTGCGCACGCAGATCAAGGCGGCCTGAACGGCCCCGGGGCGAAGGAGCTTGCCATGCTGGTGACAGGGATCAAGAGCATGCCGGTGTACCGCGCACTGCAGTTCGACCGCAGCGGGCACACGCACCTGGCGGTGGCGTGCGGGGCGGGCGCAGAGGCCCTGCTGCGCCTGGCCGCGCAGGCCAGCCGGGCGGGCTCCGCGGCGCCGGCATGCGAGCTGCTGTACGCCCCCGCGGCCAGCGCCGACCTTGCCGAAGGCGTGCGCGCGGCCTGGCCCGGCGCCACCATCGCCGCTTCCGGGCACGCATTGCTCGCGGCGCTGGCGCAGGCCCTGGCGCGCCAGCCGATGGGGCTGCGCTTCTACGCCGCCGGCGACGAGGACTTCCTTGCCCAGGCGAGCCGGAGCGCCGAGCAGCATGGGCTCGATCCCGACGAGATGCAATGCGAGCACGTGGCCCCGGCCGCGGCGCGCCGTGTGTACTGCATCCATTGCCACACCTGCAACGCGGCGGTGAGCGGCAGCCTGGCGCCTTGCGCGGGCTGTGGCCGCACGCTGCTGGTGCGGGATCACTATTCGCGCCGGCTCGCCGCCTTCATGGGTGTGATGGCCGACGCGGAAACCCCGGGGGCAGCATGAAGCCGCAGGAATCCATTCCGGTGCGCGTGGCAGAGATCGAGCCGGTGACGCCGCTGATCAAGCGCTTCACCCTGCAGCATGCCGACGGCGGCGCGCTGCCGCGCTTCTCCGGCGGCAGCCATATCGTGGTGGAGATGCAAGGCCACGACCGGCTGCACCGCAATCCGTACTCGCTGATGAGTTCGCCCTGGGACGGTGACCACTACCAGATCGGTGTGCGCCGCGTGGACGAAGGGCGCGGCGGCTCGCGCCACATGCATGAACGGGTCACGGTCGGCTCGGTGCTGCGCGTGTCCGCGCCGGTCAATCTCTTTCCGCTGCTCAAGACCCGGCGCAAGCACATCCTGATCGCGGGCGGCATCGGCATCACGCCATTCTTTTCGCACCTGGCGGAGCTGGAGCGGCTCGATGCGGCCTACGAGCTGCACTACGCCGTGCGCAGCCAGGAACATGCCGGCTTCGCCGTCGAGCTGCAGCGGATCGCCGGCAGCAAGCTGCATCTCTACGTGGAAGAGGGCGGCAATCAGCTCGACTTCGCCACGGTGCTGGCGGGGCAGCCGCTCGGCACCGATGTCTACGTGTGCGGGCCGGCCGGCATGATCGACGCCGTGCGCCAGGCGGCGCGCGCGGCGGGGTGGTCGGACGGCCACGTGCATTGGGAGCAGTTTCTCGCGCCGCAGCCCGGCGTCCCGTTCGAGGCGGTGCTGGCGCGCAGCGGCATCACCGTGCAGGTCGGCAGCGAGGTCAGCCTGCTGGAAGCCATCGAGGCGGCCGGCGTCAGGGCGCCTTACCTGTGCCGCGGCGGTGCCTGCGGGCAGTGCGAACTCGAGGTGCTGGAGACCGACGGCGAACTGCTGCATCGCGATCACTATCTCTCCGCCGAGGAACGGGCGGGCGGACGCAAGCTCATGCCCTGCGTCTCGCGGGCGCGCTGCCAGCGCGTGGTGCTGGCCATCTAGGAGGCGAGGAAGCGCGATGGAAACCATCTTCAAGCAGGACGAAACCTATCGCGGCGATTTCGTCTATAGCAACAGTCCCGCTGCGATCCGGCGCTTTCCGTTTCCGTTTGCCGAAGACCGGTACATGTACTCGGTCAATATCGAGCCCCACGCCGCGGGGCCCGCCGGTAGCGTCACCGAGCATCCCTTCGACATCGACGAGCATTACCTCGGCGAATGCCGCGAGCGCGCGCTGGTGCTGGCGCAGGACCCCGGCCGCTGCATGGCGCTGCCGCACATGATGGAAGCGCAATGGGACACGCTGGAGCTGATGATGACCTCGTTGGCGGCCAGCCATCCCGGCCATTTCCAGTTGCGACGCGACGGCGCGCACTGGACCTGGGAGAACCGCCTGCTCGGCCTGGAACAGCGCTTCGTCTTCGGCGACACCGCCTCGCTGCCGCAGCCGCCGCTGGAGTACATCCTGCGCCAGGTGCAGGGCGACTGGGTGCTGATGGACCAGCGCCAGGACAACCTGTTCATGGATGCCGGCATGGTCACCACGCAGGCCGACTGGTCGCTGGACTTTGACCTGGGCATGAGCTTCACCGAATGGCACGGGCCGGTGCCGCTGGCGCACGAGCTCGGCATCTTCGACCGCGCCCTCAAATACCTGCTGCACCTGCGGGTGGGCGGGCCAGTGCGCCGCCTGAACTGGACCATGACCATCCATCCGCGCCTGGATACATCGCCGGAGCGCTATTGCGACTGGGGCGCCGAGCGGGCCGCCGTCACCCGCGAAAACGCCGGCGAGCTGGTTCACCTGCGCGTGGAGCTGCAGACCTTGTTCCGCCTGCCGCGCAGCAATGCCATCGGCTTCGGCGTGCGTTGTTACCTGATCAGCCTGCAGGAGCTTGCCACGGTGCCCAAATGGGCGGCGCGGCTGCACCGCGTGCTGCGCACCTTGCCTGGCGAACTGGTCGACTACAAGGGGATCACCCGCTACCGCCAGGCGGCGATCGACTGGCTGGCGCCATTCGACGACGCCCGCATGCTCAGCGAAGGCACGGCGCCGGATTAGCGCAGCGCAGCCAGAGAACAACAACAGACGTCCCGATTCGATTCAAGGCGGAGCTCGCGCTCCGCGTTGCCTGCGACGCCCGAGAGCGATCGCCCCACAAACCGGCTGGAGACCATCAATGGCCCGCGACCCACGCTACGACATCCTGTTTGAACCGATCCAGATCGGCCCCAAGACACTGCGCAACCGCTTCTACCAGGTTCCGCATTGCATCGGCGCAGGCTCCACGCTGCCCGGATTCCAGGCGGCCCATCGCTCGATGAAGGCGGAAGGGGGCTGGGCAGCCCTCAATACGGAATACTGTTCGATCCACCCGGAATCGGATGACACGCACCGGATGTCCGCGCGGATCTGGGACGAGGGCGATGTGCGCAACCTGCGCGCGATGACCGACGAGGTCCACAAGTACGGCGCACTGGCCGGCATCGAGATGTGGTACGGCGGCGCCCACGCGCCCTGCATGGAAAGCCGGGCCACGCCGCGCGGCCCGAGCCAGTACGCCTCGGAGTTCGAGACCCTGACCTACTGCAAGGAGATGGACCTGCGCGACATCGCCCAGGTGCAGCAGTACTACGTCGATGCGGCCTACCGCGCGCGCGATGCCGGCTTCGACATCGTCTACGTGTACGGGGCGCACTCCTACCTGCCGCTGCAGTTCCTCTCTCCCTACTACAACAAGCGCACCGACAAGTACGGCGGCTCGCTGGAGAACCGCGCGCGCTTCTGGCTCGAAACGCTGGAGAAGGTGCGCCGCGCCGTGGGCGACGACTGCGCCATCGCCACGCGCTTCGCGGTGGATTCGCTGTACGGCGTGGCTGGCATCGAGGTGGAGCAGGACGGCATGAAGTTCGTCGAGATGGCCGACCACCTGCTAGACCTGTGGGACGTGGACGTGGGCGACATCGCCGAGTGGGGCGAGGACGCCGGTCCCTCGCGCTTCAACCTGCAGGGCCACCAGATTCCCTGGACCCGCTTTATCAAGCAGGTGTCGAAGAAGCCGGTGCTGGGCGTGGGCCGCTTCACCGATCCGGAAAAGATGACCGAGATCGTGACCAAGGGCATTGCCGACATCATCGGCGCAGCGCGTCCGTCCATCGCCGACCCCTTCCTGCCGAAGAAGATCGAGGAAGGCCGCATCGACGACATCCGCGTCTGCATCGGCTGCAATGTCTGCATCTCGCGCTGGGAAATCGGCGGCCCGCCGATGATCTGCACGCAGAACGCCACCGCCGGCGAGGAGTACCGCCGCGGCTGGCACCCCGAGAGGTTCGCGCGCGCCAAGTCCGACGATTCCGTGCTGGTGGTGGGCGCGGGCCCCGCCGGCTCGGAATGCGCGCGCGTGCTGATGGAGCGCGGGCACACCGTGCACCTGGTCGACACTGCGGAGAAGATCGGCGGCCACCTGAACCAGATCATCACGCTGCCCGGACTGGGCGAATGGGGCTACCACCGCGATTACCGCGAGACGCAGATCGCCAAGCTGCTCAAAAAGAACAAGCAGAGCCAGCTCGCGCTGGGCCAGAAGCCGCTGAGCGCCAACGCCATTCTTGAATACGGTGCCGAGAAGGTGGTCATCGCTACCGGTTCGCACTGGGTGACCGACGGCACCAACTGCCTGACCCACGACCCCATCCCGGGTGCCGACGCCTCGCGCGACGACCAGTTGACGCCGGAGCAGGTGATCGCCGGCAAGAAGGCGATCGGCAAGCGCGTGGTCATCCTCAACGCGGACACTTACTTCATGGCGCCGAGCCTGGCCGAGAAGCTGGCGACTGCCGGCCACGAGGTCACCATCGTCAGCGGTGTGCACCTCGCCAACTACATGCACTTCACGCTGGAGTATCCGAACATGATGCGGCGCCTGCACGAACTGGGCGTCAACGAGATGGGCGACCATTTCGCCAGCCGCATCGAGCCGGGCCGCATCGAGATCTACAACATCTGGGGCGACGGCTCGCGCCGCACGTACCGCGGACCCGGCAAGTCCCCGCGCGACGAGAACAAGACCCATCGCTGGCTGGAGTTCGACTCGCTGGTGCTGGTGACCGGCCGCCGCTCCAACGACGGCCTGTACCGGCAGCTGAAGGCGGCGCAGGACCGCTGGGCCAGCGTGGGCATCAAGGAGGTCTACCTGATCGGCGATGCCGAGGCGCCGCGGCTGATTGCCGACGCCACCTTCGGCGGCCAGCGGCTGGCGCGCGAGATCGAGGAAGCCGACGCGCAGATCCCGCTGCCTTACCGCCGCGAAGTGCCGGTCTGGGGCGTGCCGCACAAGAAGGAAGGCACCTTCGAGATCATCTACAAGGTGTGATCCGCGGGGGGAGGGCCAGGCAGGCTGTGCCTGGCCCTCCTCGTCGCGCCGCGCCCCGCCGCGCCCCGCCGCTCCTCCACGCATCGACCCAGACGGAAGCCGCCATGTTCGCCGCAGACAAGTTCGACCCGCTCCAGATCACCCGGGTCCTGTTTGAAGGATTCTCGTCCCACGCCATCGTGCTGTTCTACCTGGTGGGCTTCGGCGCCATCGGCGTGTTCTGCTGGGGCACCTATGTGCAGGTGCGCAAGTACCGGCGTGGCCAGCCCCTGGGCGCGCCGCTCGATCTGTTCAAGCGCTTCCTGCAGATGTGCCGCACGGTAGCGAGCCATCGCACTATCGCCAGGCGCGATCCCGCCGCCGGGCGCGCGCACCGGCTTATCTTCTATGGTTTCGCGCTGCTCTTCATCGGCACCGCAACCATTACGCTCGACTACGACATCACGGCCAAGCTGTTCGGCATCAGCTTCTGGCACGGGAATTTCTATCTGTGGTTCTCGCTGGTACTGGATTGCGCCGGCGTGGCCATGATCGGCGGTCTCGTCTACATGATGGTCCGGCGCGGCTGGATCAAGCCGCCCAAGCTGGACTACACGCGCCCCGACCGCAAGCCCGGCGAGCCCGGCTACGACCGCAGCGGCTACCGCCGCGAGGACTGGGCCTTCCTGTGGACACTGATCGTCATCGGCGCGACCGGCTACGTGCTGGAGGCCGCCCGCCTGGTCTGGCTGCAGCAGCGGCCGGAGGTATGGGAGCTGCGGTGGTGGTCGCCGTTCGGCGCGGCGCTGGCCGAAGGCCTGCGCGCTGCCGGGCTGAGCGCCGCCGCGGCGGGGCTGCTGCGCACCGGCCTGTGGTGGTTCCACGGTTTGCTGGCGCTGACCCTGATCGCGCTGATTCCCTTCACGAAGGTCAAGCACATCTTCACCGCGGCCGGCTCGCTGATGTTGCGCGATCCGCTGGCCGCGCAGCGCCTGCCGCGCCAGGCCGCCACCGGCGACAAGGTGGGCTATACGACCATCACCGACTTTACCTGGAAGCATCTGCTCAACCTCGATGCCTGCACCAAGTGCGGCCGCTGCCATGAAGCCTGCCCGGCGCGCGCCGCAGGGGCGCCGCTGTCGCCGCGCGACGTGATCCTCTCGCTGCGCGAGTTCGCCAACGATGCCCTGCAGAAGAACACCTTGCCGGAGCAGGTCAAGCTGAGCCCGCACGGCAAGGATGGCGGCCAGGTGTTCATGGAGACCCTGTGGTCGTGCCGCACCTGCATGGCCTGCGTGGAGATCTGCCCGGTGGCGGTGGAGCATGTACCCATCATCGTGCAGATGCGCCGCAAGCTGGTGGAAGAGGGCGAGATGGAGCCGCAGCTGCAGAAGACCTTGCAGACCATCCACAAGACTGGCAATTCCTTCGGGGAATCCAAGCGCAAGCGCGCGGCCTGGACCAAGGCGCTGCCGTTCCAGATCAAGGATGCGCGCAAGGAGCCGGTGGACGTGCTGTGGTTCGTGGGCGACTACGCCTCGTTCGATCCGCGCAACCAGAAGGTCAGCCAGGCCTTCGCCACCCTGCTGCACGAGGCCGGCGTCAATTTCGGCCTGCTGTTCGAAGGGGAATCGAATGCCGGCAACGACGTGCGCCGCGTGGGCGAGGAAGGGCTCTACGAACTGCTGGCCGAAACCAATATCGCCACGCTGGGCACCGCGCAGTTCCAGCGCATCGTGACCACGGACCCGCATTCCTACAACACCATCCGCAACGAGTATCCGGACTTCGGCGGCAACTATGAGATCGAGCACTACACCAGCTTCGTGCAGCGCATGCTGGAGCAGGGCCAGCTCAAGGTGCGCCAGCCGCAGCATTTGCGCGTGACCCTGCACGATCCCTGCCACCTGGGCCGTTTCAACAAGGGCTACGGCGGCCCGCGCGAAATCCTGAAGCGCATCGGCTGCGAACTGGTGGAGATGCCGCGCCATGGCGACAACTCCTTCTGTTGCGGCGCCGGCGGCGGGCGCATCTGGATGCCGGATCCGGTCGGCGCCGAGAAGCCGTCCCAGCTGCGCATGCGTGAGGCGGCGGGCATCGACGGGCTGGAAGTCTTCGTGGTTTGCTGCCCCAAAGACCTGACCATGTTCGAGGACGCACTCAAGACCAGCGGCTATGAGGGCAAGTTCGTGGTGCGAGAACTGATCGAGATGATCCGCGACGCGCTGGCCGAGCCCATCACGCTGGAAGCCGAGGTTGCCGGTGCAGGTGCCGGTGCAGCCGCCCTGCGTGCTGGCGGGTCCGCCAGCACGCAGGGCGGCCTGGTGGAAGCCTGAGGCGCGCGGCGATGAAATTCACCGGTCGGCACTGGATGGAGCTGCTGCGGCGCGCGCGGGAAGACGCGGAGCCGTACCCCGCGGCCGCGCTCTATCCCTACGCCTCGGCGGTGCACCGGCAGTGGCTGGCGCCGCGCCTGTTCGAGGCGCGCCGCGACCGGCTGCTGCTGGCATCTGCGGCCTTCGTGGCGCCGCCCGTGCTGGCGCGGCTGGGTGCGGAAGCGCGCGACGATGCCATGGTCGGGCAGCGGCTCGCGCGCAATCCCGCCGCGCCAGCGGATTGCCTGGCTGCGCTCTGGCCGCGGGCGCGCAGCGAACGCATGCGACTGCTGCTGGCGCGGCACGCGCATATGCCGCGTGCGGTGCTGGCGCAGATCGCCGACGACACGGCGCAGGAGGATATCCTGTGCGCGCTGTGCGAGAACGCGGGCGTCGCCGCGGACGTGCTGGCCGCGCTGCAGCAGCGGCACTTGCCGGTCCTGCAGCGGCTGCTGGCCATCAACCTGGCCACCGGCGAGGCCACCTTGCAGGCTTTGTGGCGCGATGCAGGCCAGGGGGACGAGGGGGACGAGGGCAACGGCGTAGCGGTGCGAGCCCAGATCCTGTTGCATCCGCATTGCCCGGACAGCCTGCTGCAGGCATTGCCGGCATCGGCGCTGGAGCGGCGCTGCCTGGCGCAGCAGGCGCGGGCCCCGGGGACGCTTCTGCGCCAGCTCGCGGCAGATGCCGATCCCGCCGTACGTCGTGCGGCAGCGGCGCACCCGGCCATACCCGCCGATGCCTTGCTGGCATGCTGCTTCGACGGCGATGCCGGTGTGCGCCGCGCGGTGGCGGGGCGCAAGGACCTGGCGGCGCGCATGGCGGGCTGGCTGCTGGAGGACACCGACCCCTGGGTGCGCCGCACGGTGGCACGCAACCCCGGCTGCCCGGTGGACTGGCTGGTGCTGGCCGCAGCGGATCCAGAGCCAGAGGTGCGGCGCTGCGCGGCGCGGCACCCGGGCTGTCCTGCGGGACTGCTGGAGCGGCTGGGCGCGGATCCCGTCGCCTGGGTACGGGCCGGCGTGGCCTACCGCGATGACCTGCCGTTGCCGCTGCTGCGCCGCCTTGCACGCTGCACGGACGTCGACGTACTGGCGGGCGTGGCACGTCATCCCGGCACCTCGCCCGCGCGGCTGGCGACGCTGGCGGCCCACCCGAGCGCCGATGTCCGCCGCGCCGTGATCCTCAACCGGAAGGCGCCGCGTGGCGTGCTGCTGGTGCTGCGTCACGACGGCTACGCCTTGCACCGCGCCATGGTGATCGAGCATCCCAACCTGACGGACGCGGACCGTTGGCGCATGCGCGGCGACCCCGACGCGCAAGTCCGCTTCCGCATCTTCGGCCATTTCGCCCGGCTGGCGGGCATGCGCGCGGCGCCGGCGCGGCGCCAGGCCATGCCGCGAGCCATACAACAAGCAGCGCAGACGATGGAGACGATATGAAGATACTGGTGACGATCAAGCAGGTGGCCACGCTGGACGAGGACTTCGAGATTCGCGACGACGGCCGCGACATCGATCCCGACTTCCTGGTGCACGACCTGAACGAGTGGGACCACTACACCCTGGAGGAAGCCATGCGCCTCAAGGAGGGGCCGGGCGGCGAGGGCATCGAGGTGATCGTGGCCACGGTGGGCCCGGACAGCGCGGACGAAGAGTTGCGCAAGTGCCTGGCCAAGGGCGCCGACCGCGCCATCCGCGTCTGGGACGATGCGCTGGAGGAATCCGACCCCATCGCCGTGGCGCGGGTGCTGGCCGCGCTGGCACGCCGCGAGTCCGCCGACCTGGTGTTTGCCGGCGTGCAGGCTTCCGACCACGCCTTCGGCGCGACCGGCATGGCGCTCGCCGGGCTGCTGGATGCGCCCCATGCGGCGGTCGTTGCGACGCTGGAATACACCCCGGGTGATGGCAAGGCAACGGTGCGGCGCGAGCTCGAAGGCGGCACCTATGCCGCGGTGAAGATCGACACGCCCGCCGTGCTCACGCTGCAGCTCGGCATCAACACGCCGCGCTATGCCTCTTTGCGCGGCATCAAGCAGGCGGCCTCGCGGCCGATTGAAGTGGTGTCGCCGGAAGACATCGGCCTTGCCGCCGGCGAGGCTGGTGCGGCGGGCTCCCTGTCGCGGGTGCGGCGCATGTACGTGCCGGAGAAGGGCCGCGCGCAAATGATCGGGGGCACCCCGGCCGAGCAGGCGTCGCAACTGGCAAAGATCATCAAGGAATACAGGGGAGAAGCATGATGACGGGCATTCTGGTGGTAGGTGAGCATCGCAAGGGCGAGCTGCGTCCGGTCAGCCGCGAACTGGTCGGCCTGGCCGTCAGCCTGAAGGCGGCAAGCGGCCAGCCGGTGCGGGTGGCGGTGATCGGCGCCGATCCGGGGCGCTACGCCGAGGCACTGAAACTGGCGGGCGTGGATGAGATCGTGACGGTGCAAAGCGCGGACGATGCCTTCGATCCGGAAGTATATGAAGCGTCGGTGCGCGCGCTGATTGCTGCCGGCAAGCCGTCGCTGGTCTTGCTGCCGCATAGCGTGGATACGCTGGGCTATGCGGCGCCGCTGGCGGTGCGTGATGGCCATGGCTTTACCACCGACGTGTTCAAGGTCGAGCGCGATGGCGATGGCTGGGTGGCCACGCGTTCCGGATACGGCCAGAAGGTGAACGTCGAGATGGAGTTCCCCGATCGCGCCACCGTGGTGCTGACGGTACGGCCGGGCTCGTTCAAGCCGGTGGAAGCGGCCGGGACACCGGCGGTGTCCAGCCAGGCGGCACCGCAGGTCGCGCCGCGCAGCCAGCACCTGGCCTTCGAAGAGCCGGCCGGCGGCGACGATGTGGACATCCCGGGCGCGGACTTCATCCTCTCGATCGGACGCGGCGTGGGCGAGGAAGACAACGTCGAGCAGTTCAAGGAGCTGTCGGATTCGGTGGGCGCCACGCTGGGCTGCTCGCGGCCGATCGCCGATTCGGGGTGGCTGCCGAAGTCGCGGCAGGTGGGGCAGTCGGGCAAGACCGCCGCCAACTGCAAGCTGTACGTGGCGATGGGCATCTCGGGTTCGGTCCAGCACATGGCCGGCATGAAGCATGTGGACACCATCATCGCCGTCAACACCGACCCCGAGGCGT
Organism: Cupriavidus sp. IK-TO18; assembly: GCF_015549295.1. NCBI lineage: Bacteria > Pseudomonadati > Pseudomonadota > Betaproteobacteria > Burkholderiales > Burkholderiaceae > Cupriavidus > Cupriavidus sp. IK-TO18. Next base: position 65,109 of record NZ_JADGMP010000018.1, on the reverse strand, counting down.
CCATATTCACGATTGCGAAGTACGGCATCGTGGGCGACATCTTCGATATCGGCAAGGAGCTGCGCAACCATTTCTGAGGTGGATGGTGCAGCAAGCCGACGGCGGGAACCTGCCGGCGGTGACCTTCCTCGCCCGGTTGCACCCGCCCTCCGTCCGCATGGGAGAGGGCCCGGGTGAGGGGGGTATGGCAAGGCGCCAGCCGGACCAGAGCGCCGCGGCATGGGGAGCAACAACAAGCCACCAACAGTACGCCACCAACAATACGCAGTCGATGCAGCACAAACATTCCTTGCCAAGGATCAAGCATGAAACTGTCCTCGCAATCCTGGTCCAGGGCCTTCGCCTCGGGTTGCTTGCTGGCCTGCGGTGCAGGCGCGGCCCCAGGCGTCTTCGCGCAGGAGGAGCCGAAGCCGCCCGCCAGCCCCCATACCTTCAGCGCCAATGTCGCGCTGATGAGCAACTACGTCTTTCGCGGCATCACCTACACGCAGGACCGGCCTGCCTTGCAGGGCGGCTTCGACTACGCGCACGATAGCGGTCTCTACGCTGGCGTCTGGGCGACCAACGTCAGCAGCAAGGCGATCAACGGCGCCAGCCTTGAGATGGACCTGTACGGCGGCTTTACCAAGTCCTTCGGCGACTGGCGCTTTGATGTCGGGCTGCTGCAGTTCTACTATCCGGAAAACCCCAAGCTGCCGGGCTCGGACGAGAAATACAACACGCTGGAACTGTACGGCGCGGTCGGCTGGAAGTTTGTGACCCTGAAATACTCCAGCACGCTGACCGACTTCTTCGGCTTCAACAGCGCATCGATGGGGACCAACCAGGGCAGCTCGCATGGCAGCGGCTACCTGGAGCTCAACGCCGATGTCCCGTTGCCGGAAGACTTCGTGCTGGGGCTGCATGTGGGCCGGCAATGGGTGCGCAACTACGGCGCCTTCAACTATACGGACTGGCGCGCCGTGGTCAGCAAGAGCTTCGGCACCGGCTGGACCGTCTCGTTGGCCTACACGGGGACGAATGCCGATCGCAGCCTGTGGGTGGCCGACGGCAAGCGGCTGGGCACCGCGCACTGGATACTCGGCCTGAAACGCGTGTTCTGAGCACTGGCTGCCATGGAGCGGGGCGGCGGCAGGCTAGGCGGCCGGCGCGATCGGCTCGGCCACGCCAACCCGGTGGATGAGGCGGCTGCCAAAGGCGCCGGCATCGCCGGCGGCCACCACGGGGATGTCGTGCAGTGCCGCAATCCGCAGCAGGCGTTCGAGCCGGATCCGTGCCATGGCGGCCTGGTCGACCCCGATGCGCCAGAAGTCGGCGAGCAAGGCCCACGTGGGAAAGGGCTCGCCGTCGCGACTGGCGGCCGGGGTAAGGTCCACGCCGACACGCACGCCACGGCTGCGCAGGCCGGCCAGCGTGGCTTCGAGATCGGCCAGTCCCGGGTCGACCTGTTGCGGCAGGAGCAGGTCGACCCGGGTGGCGCCGGGCTGGCCCGCGATGGCAAGCAAGGCGCCGTGTATCCCTTGCAGTATGGCCGCATCGAGCGGTACGACATCGATGCACAGGCACAGGCGCTGCTGCGGCTTCAGATGAAGACGGGCCTCTGCGAAGATGGCGAGCAGATAGCGCTCGACCACGGCCTGCAGCGTGCCGGCGCGGCACGCATGCAGGAACATGTGCTCGGCAGGAATCAGGCCGGCGCGTGGGCTGTGCCAGCAGGCCGTGCCTTCGGCCCAGCCCGGCTTGTCGCCGAGCGGCCTGACCTGGGCCAGGCTGACCTGCAGGCGCAGCGTGTCGCAGGCACGCGCAAATTCACTGGCCGAGCGTCGCCAGGCTTGCGCGACATGCCTGGCGGACTCGCCGGCGAAGGCGTAGCGCACGGTGCCGCTTGCGGTCTGCCAGCGGGCCGAATACACGGCGTGCAGCGCGTCGCGCAGCATGGCGCGGGCGTCGGTGCCGGCCTCGGTGCTGAATGCAATGCCCAGCCTGGCGCTGATGGAAATCGAGGTGCCGTCGAGGTCGAAGGGCGTGTCCAGCATGCCGGCAATGGTGTCCACCAGGGTCAGCGCGGCGATGACGCCACCGAGCTGGCGGTCTGCCGGTGCGCAGCCGGCGGGGGCTTCGGCGCAGGCGGCCGCGTCGCCACGGGTTGGCGCTTCCAGCGCGAGAATGGCGAACTCATCGCCGCCGCTGCGGCCGGCGGAGATGCCTGGCCCGCACCACGCCGCGAGCCGCTCCCCGAGCCGGCTCAGCAGCTGGTCGCCAAACGCGCGGCCGTGCCGCTCGTTGATCCGCTTGAGATTGTCGACGTCCAGGCACAGCAGCATGAAGGTCGCGCCGTACTGCAGCGCAAGATCGACGCGATCGAGCAGCAGGGCACGGCTCTTCAGGCCGGTGAGCCGGTCGCGCAGCGGCTCCCGCTCGGCACGTTCCTCGTCGCGCTTCTGGCTGCTGATGTCGGAGATAAAGCCCTCGATCGCCAGCAGGGTGCCGTTGCCCGCGTAGATCCCGCGGCTGCGCTCGTCGACCCATTTCTCCTGGCCGGCGCGCGTGCGGATGCGGTAGCGCAGGTGGAAGGCCTTGCGCTGCTCGAGCTGGCTCTGCACGTAATCCCAGACATAGGCGCGGTCTTCAGGATGGATCAGTTCGTCGTAGGACGGGTGGTTGAGCAGGTCGACCGCTTCCAGGCCGGTCAGTTCGAAGCAGCCATCGCTGACGAACTCCATGGTCCAGCGGCGGTCGTTGCGGCAGCGGAAGGCCATACCCGGGAGATGGTCCAGCAGGGTCGACAGGCTGCGGTCGCGTGCGCGCAGCACGTCTTCGGCGCGTTTGCGGGAATGGATGTCGGTCATCATGCCGGTGGTGCCGCTCACCTGGCCGTGCCCGTCGAAGCGTGGCCGCAGCCTGACTTCCACCCAGCGCTGCTGCCCGTCATGGCGGATCAGGCGGGTCTCGTAGCGGCAGGCATCGCCATGCTGCGAGAGGATCGTGAGAAACTGCTCGCGGTTGAGCGCCTGCTCGTCCGGGTGGACGTAGCGGAACAGCGGCGTGTGCAAGCTGACGTGCACATCCAGCATGGTGATGGACTTCCAGGCATGATTCAGGAAATCAAAGGCAGCCTCGGCGTCGGTCTCGAAGACGATGTCCTCGAGACCGTCGATCAGCGCACGGTAGTCGTGAAGGGGCGGGATCGGGCCAACGCCGGGGCGCGGCACCGCGGCGGCGGCAGGCCGGCCCGGCGCGCGCCGGTTGGTGGCCGCGGCCGCTACCACCAGGCCGAGCGCGCCGCCGAGGCACGCCACGGCAAGCGGTGTACTGGACGGCAGCCAGCCCATGGTGGCGCCGATGGCATAGCCGCACGCAGCGGCTGCGCCGGTCAGGTACAGCCACACGGTCAGCATGATGCTCCCCTCGCGTGGAACCTGTCCGCATGCAAGACGCGCGTACGCTTTGCATGCGAACAGACCCTGGCCGCGCTTGTCTCCTTTTATATCCCCGCGTTCCTTCGTTATGCTGGTAATCGAACGCTCTGGGCTGAATGCGCGTTGCGACCCAAGGTGAACCCATGAATCTCAATTCCGTACCCGGCAGACGCGCCCCGCAATCATACTTGCTTTTCCTTGCCCGGCAACAGCGCGCGGTGCGGGCCTGGGCCGTGGTGATCACCGTGGCGGCGCTGGCGGCGCTGGCGCTGATGGTGCAACCCATCCTGACCGCGGCCTGGTCCAGCGAGGCGGTGAGCTTCCTGAGCAAGGCGGCCGAATTGCGCCAGCGCGGCAGCGGCTTCGACCAGCGCAACGAAGCCGGACGGGAGGGGCGCCAATGGCTGGCGGAAACGCGCCGGCTGCTGTCCGACCCGCCATTCGGCGCGGGGCTGGCGGACGAAGGGCAGGCCCATGCCTACGGTACGGTGTCGGCCGCCATGCCGGTGCTTGAGCAGGCGGCCGTCGATGTATCCGAGGCCTTGCAGCGCCACTTGCGGGTGGATATTGCGGTCCGCATTGCCTTGCTGATCGTGGCCGCCGGTGGCGTGCTGATCGGCCTGGGGATGCGCCGCCAGGCGCGTGAGGCGCGCGCGCCGGCAGGCGACATTCCCGCGGAGCGCAAGGACCGCTGGCTCAGCCTGCTCGAGCAGGTGATGACAGCGCTGTCCGGCGAGTCGCTGGGGGCGCAGGCCTTGCGCAATGTGTGCGAGGCGGTGGCCGACGGGCTCCAGGCGCGCGCCTGCTGCATCTGCCTGGACGACGAGACCAGCGAGGCGCTCGAACTGCCGGAAGTCGTGCACGCCGGGGAGCTGGGGTGGGCGCAGGTGGAGCGTGTGCGCGCGCTCACGGTGGCGGGCCCGCACATGGTGTTCGAGCTGGCGGAGCAGGGCGGGCACGCCGAGGTCGGGCTCGCGGTGCCGATCAGCGACGGCAAGGAGCGCTACGGGCATCTCTTCGTGCTGTTCCGGACGGCGCAGGACTGCCAGGCGCAAGGCAGCCAGATCGGCGAGGCGATCGGGCGTCACCTGTCCCTGGCGATCGGCAACTTCCGGCGCATGCAGGAAGGGCGCCGGGTAGCGCTGATCGAGGAGCGCACGGCCATGGCGCGCGAACTGCACGACTCGCTGGCGCAGTCGCTGTCCTACATGAAGATCCAGGTCAGCCGCCTGCAGACCCTGGCCGACCGAGGGGACGCGCGCGAGGGCCTGGAGGCGACCGCGGAAGAACTGCGCGACGGCCTGAACGGCGCCTATCGCAAGCTGCGCGAACTGATCACGACGTTCCGCACGCAGATCAATGTACAGGGCCTGGCCGCGGCGCTGGAGGAGGCCCTTGATGAGTATGGCGCGCGCAGCAGCGTGGCCATGACGCTGGACAACCGGCTCAAGGGCTGCCAGCTCAGTGCCAACGAAGAGTTCCATATCGTGCAGATCGTGCGCGAGGCCCTCTCCAATGTCGTGCGCCACGCGGGTGCATCGCAGGCCACCGTCAGGCTGCTGCCGGAGGAGAATGGCGCGATCGCCATCGTCATCGAGGACGATGGCCTGGGCTTCGAGCCGGCCGCGGATCCGCGCAACCAGCACGGCACTGCCATCATGCGCGAGCGCGCATTGAGCCTGGACGGTGCGTTGTCGATCAGTCCCAGGCCGGGCGGCGGCTCCTGCGTTTCGGTCCACTTCCGTCCGGTGCGGCAGCCTGAGTGGTGAGCGTCAGCGCACAATCGGGAAAACCCCAGTCGCGCTGGCATGCGCTGACGCCTTCCCCAAAACCGGGGATGCCGGTAGTATCTCCGTTGCTCTCGCAAACAACCGCCGATACAGGCGGCAATGCGTCCCGCAGAAGTATCAGGCCGGATCAGGAACCGGCCGCGTGGCTGCAAAAAATACGGAGACAACGGCCATGGAAACGAGCAACACGGTTCTGGTCATCGACGATCACGCCTTGTTCCGCAAGGGTCTCGCGCAACTCATCGGCATGGACCAGGACTTCCGTGTCGTCGGCCAGGCCTCCTCCGGCGCGGAGGGCGTGGACATGGCAGTGCGCATGCAGCCGGATGTCATCCTCATCGACCTGAACATGCCGGGCATGAGCGGCATCGAGACCATCGGCGCCTTGCGCGAGAAGCACGTCGACTCCCGCTTCATCATGCTGACGGTATCGGATAACGAACGCGACGTGGTTTCCGCGCTGCGCGCCGGAGCGCATGGCTACCTGCTCAAGGACATGGAGCCGGAAGACCTGTGCGACTGCCTGCGGCGCGCGGCGAATGGCGCCTCGGTGCTGAGCGATTCCGTGACCGGCAGTCTGATGGAGGTGGTCGCGTCCAACCAGCGCGTGCCCGCCGCCCAGGCTGACCTGACCAGCCGCGAGTCCGAGGTGCTGGACTTCCTGGCGGAAGGCCTGTGCAACAAGACCATCGCCCGCCAACTCGGCATCAGCGTTGGAACCGTCAAGGTGCACGTCAAGCACGTGCTGTCCAAGCTCAATCTTCACTCCCGGCTCGAAGCCGTGGTCTGGCGGCACGAGCAGCAGAAGCCGCGGCACTGAGCTAGTCCCCCCAGCGCAAGTCAGCACCGCCTGCCGCGCCGCGCGGCACGGCGGCGTTCGCGCTCTCGTCCCCTCGCACTACGCGCATTTTTCCGCCAAGTATGCCGGCCGCGCATGCCTCTTTGTAGGTATCTCTCCTTTGGATTATTGTGCCGGCCCCGCGCCCCTCCAATAATCCAACGCACATGTTCGTGCGGTCCTTTCCGTATGTGGACATGAGGCTCGAATCAGGCGTGCATTCCGACGCGCCCACCACAGGAGGATTCATGACGACCGTCGGCCAAGCGAAGGTGAGTTTTCGTGCCCGCAGCATCCGCTGGGGCTTTATCTGGGCGCTGTGGTGTGCGGTCTTGTGGGGTGCGTGGTACGTGCCCGGCGCCGCGGTTTGGAAGGAGGCGCCGTTCGCCGCCATGGACATGGCCAACCCGCGCCAGTTCCTGACGGCGGCGGCGGTTATCACGACCTTCAACGCATTCTCGGTGCTGCTGTTCCTCTTCCTCTGGCTGATCGTGCTGGACAAGTTCAAGGACTTCGGCCGCACGCTGGTCCAGGTGCGGCGCATTTCCAAGTGGTACTTTGCCGCGGCGATCTTCGGTGGGCCGATGGCCATCTTCGGCTCCTTCCTTGCCATGGGCTACGTGGGCGCGGTGTTCGCCGCCATTGCCGGGCTCTTGTATCCCATCGTCGGCGCCAGCATCGCCCGCGTCTGGTACAACGAGAAGATTACGATGCGTGCCGCGCTGGGCATCCTGGTCATTATCGGCGGCGGCGTGGCAATCTACGCGCCCGGCATCCTCGGCGAGCTTTCCGGCGCGTCCGGCAAGCACACGTCGTGGCTGGGCTACCTCGGCGGCGCCATGGCGGCGCTGGGGTGGGGCGTCGAAGGGGCGCTTGCCGGGCGCGCGCTCGATGTCACCGATCCCGACTGCGGCATCACCGTGCGCTTCACTGCCGAGGCCCTCTACTGGCTGTGCCTGGTCCTGCCGGCGCTGGCACTGTTCGGCGACATCGACGTGATGCGCATGATGGCGCAGACCTGGAACCTGAAGGCGATGACCTGGCTGCTGCTGGCGGGCATCACGTTCGGCTTCTGCTACGTGTCCTGGTACAAGTCCTTTCCGCTGATCGGCGTCGGCCGGGGCCAGGCCATCGCAGCGCTCTATGGCGCCTTCGCCGTGGTGTTCCTGGCCGCGTTCACGCTGCAGTTCCCGGCGTGGAACTTCCTGCTGGGACTGACGCTGGTGGTATCGGGCGCTTTCCTGATGTACACGGAGAAGAGCGACGTCCTCGAAGTGGTCCGTGCGCTGTAACCCGTTCTGGACATGTGGGTGGTTCTCAATCGGGAGATGAGAGATGGCGAAGGTGCATATCAAGGGATTCATACTGCAGCAGATCGCGGGGACGGACGGCATGTGGGATAGCGATATCGCCGCCTCGGTATGCCGGGAGTATGGCAAAGGGGGAAACTACTGGGCCGGATCCGTGCGGGTCATCCTGACCGACCTGTATTCGGGCGGGCTGCTCACCAGCGTGGAGGAGAAATTCGACACCTGCGCCGACAAGATGCGATTCCGCTTCCGGTTGAGCGATTTCGGCCGGCAGCGCATGCGGGACACGGGCTTGCTTTGACAGCGGCGCAGCACCGGTGCTGCGCAACCACACACTAGGAGATTGCCATGTCGGATTTCTGGGGCTATGCGGGCGCCGATGTGCTTGCCATTGTCATCATCACGGCGCTGAGCCTGGTCGCGCTGTACCACGCCAGGACGTTCGTGACGAAGATCTAGAGATTGAAAGCCGGCATGTCGTGCAGGGAAACGGAAGACCTCGATGTGCTTGCCCGCGCGGCTGCCGCCGCCACGCGCTACCGCCAGTCGGCAGGCGCGGCGCGGACGTGGCCGGCCACTTCCTATGCGGACTGCCGCGAGGCCTGGGATGCGCCCACCCCGGAAGCCGGCACGCCGGCGGACGAAACCATCGAGGCCCTGCGCGCACTGGCCGAGCCCGGCCTGCTCGCCACCACGGGCCCGCGCTTCTTCGGCTGGGTGGTCGGCGGCTCGCATCCGGTCGGGGTCGCCGCAGACTGGCTGACCAGTGCCTGGGGACAGAATTGCGCCAACCATCGCGGCGCGCCTGCGGGCGCCGCAGCGGAAAACACCGCGGCCCGCTGGCTGCTCGACATCCTGCGCCTGCCGGGTACCGCCTCGGTCGGCTTCGTCACCGGCGCCACCATGGCCAATTTCGTCTGCCTCGCGGCTGCGCGCACGCAGGTACTGCAGCGCGCCGGGTGGGATGCCGAGACGCAAGGCCTGTTCGGCGCACCGCGCATCCAGGTGCTGATCGGCGCGGAGGCGCATACCTCCGTCTACGCCGCGCTGCGCCTGCTCGGCTTCGGTAGCGCGTGCGTGTCGCGCGTGCCGGCGGGCCGTGACGGTGCCATGCGTGCCGCTGACGCGCAAGCCGCGCTGGCGGGCGGTGCGGGCCCCGCCATCGTGATCGCTCAGGCCGGCCACATTCATACCGGCGCCTTCGATCCGGTCGCGCAGATGCTGCCTGCCATCCGCGCCCGCGGCGCCTGGCTGCACGTGGACGGCGCCTTCGGCCTCTGGGCCAGGGCCTGCCCTGAAACCGCGGCGCTGGCCGCCGGATTCGAGGCGGCGGACTCCTGGGCGACCGACGGGCACAAATGGCTGCAGGCCCCCTATGACAGCGGCTACGCCATCGTCGCGCACCCCGAGGCGCACCGGCGTGCCATGACTGCCGCCGCCAGCTATCTGCCGCTGGCGGATGGCGATGAGCGCGATCCCTCCCACTACGTGCCGGAGCTCTCTCGCCGCGCGCGCGGCTTCGCCACTTGGGCCATGCTGCGCCACCTGGGACGCACCGGTGTTGCCGGGATGATAGCGCGGCACTGCCGGCTGGCGCGCCGGCTGGCAGCGCGGCTGGGGCAGGAAGCCGGCATTGCCGTACTGAACCGCATCTCGCTCAATCAGGTGCTGCTGCGCTTCGGCCCGGAGGAAGACCCCGTCGCCGCCGACCGCCTGACCCGTGCCGTAGTCGCACGGGTGCAAACCGCGGGTGAATGCTATGTCGGCGGTGCCGACTGGAGGGGCCGGGCCGTGCTGCGGATGTCAGTGATTTCCTGGGCCACCACGGAGGAGGACATCGACCTCGCGGCCGGGAGCATTGTCAACGCGTGGCGGGCTGTGGCCGGAGAAGACCGGTAGCGCGTTTGCTCGGCCCGCCGTGACCGCTAAAGCAGCGAAAAATTACGGTCCAAGCGTTCAACCAACCAACCAACCAACCAACCAACCAACCAACCAACCAACCAACCAACCAACCAACCCCGTGCTGGCTTCACGCGACCTAATGAAGCTTGGGCCGATGCGCCACACCAAAACGCACTGACAAATCGTCGAGACGCTTGTCCAGCGTCCATAGCTGCGCACCGGGTGTGATCAGAGTGGAAGCCAGCAATGAGACGTCCACCAGGCCGCAACCCAGTCCATACAATTTCTCGAGTTCGATAAACGCCATTACCTCTGCCAGGCTCGCCTGCTTGGCGGGCTGCAGCAGTCCGATGTCGCCGAGTGTCCGGGCGCGTGGGGCTGGGGGTGTCCCGCAAGCCAATTCCAACAGGACCATAGGGTGGGTCGTCCTCACTGGCCGCAGAACTTAAATAATTTCATCTTAGTGAAATAACTTGACGGGCGCCGGCCATCCTCGCGAAGAGGGAGTCAGCGCGGTTTATCCATGCTGGCGGCCGTAGAGCGAAGCGAATGTGCCACCACCGGAGGCTAGACATCTCCGGCTTCTCGGCAGATCCGGTGGCGCTTTTGCTTTCGTTTGTTTCAGAAGTGAAAGCGCAATTTCTCACACAATGCCGGTGAAGTTTGCCACCTCGCATCCTAGACTTCGAAACCTGTCCGTAAGGTCTTGATCCGATGGAAATTTCTCCGCAATTCACGGAGCCGGTTGTGCTCGCCCGCCCCGCTGGCGCGCACCGGCTTGAAGCCTTCAGCCCGAAGCTGGGAAGACGGCTGACGTTCTATCGTCGTGCTTTGCTTGATATGTGGCTGCTACTTGAGGCGGATCCACTGGTGACTGCCTTTTGCGAACGCCCCGGCTACGTACAGTTCGGTGGAAAGGTCCGGCTCGCCGACTTCTGGGTTCGATACGGCGATCGTCAAGAATTGGTGCTTCTCGCAGAGGCCGGCCTGGATCTGAGGGCAAGGCCTGCTGGGCATGAACTGGACGAAGGGGCGTTCTCTATCCGCAGTGTGACATCGTCCGACCTGGCTGCCGCACGGGTTTGGATTTGCAATTGGCAGCGGATGCTGCCGTGCATCGTGGCAAATCGAGGGCTCGTCACATGGTCACTATGCCGAGCGGTCGAGCGCTGCCTGGAGAGTCCGCAACAGCTAGTGACACTCGAGCGCAAGTGTTCGCACGCGGATCCCGTGTTGCTCCGCGCAACACTGTTCGGCTTACTGCATGCCGGTCAGGTTGCTGCGCCAGCCCTGCACACTCACTCGCTGTCCTTGCAAACGTCGTTCGCTGTAGTAGGCAAGAGCTCATGAACCGCCGCAAACCGGAGTTGCAAGCTCTCGACCTCGCGTCATGGCCGGAGGTGGCCTATACAGAGCTCGATACCATGCAGCAGCGCGCGTTTGAGAGACGCAGGCAGGCTCTAGTGCGCTATGCCGAAGGTGATTCGCTCAGGCAGATAGTGAAGACCACCGGGGTGAACCGGCGCGAGCTGTATCCCCCACTCGGATGGACGGCCATATGGCTTTCGCGCGTTAGGGCGCTATATGCGGATCGCCGAGTACGCGCGGGTCAGCACAGTAAACATCGGTGGAGAGCGCGGCAAGGCCGGGGGAGCCGGTGCCTTGTCGCAACTTTTTGAGCGCTACCCGCGGCTTAGCGATTGGCTGCGCTTGCAGATCAAGCGGCGACGCCGAGGCCTGCTCGAGCAAGTCAATACCGACGAGAGATTGCGGACACGGCTGCGCGGACTACAAGCCATTCATGACGAATTCCTGCGGCAGTGCAGGGCGGTAGGCCTGAAGGCGACAGATTATCCATTCAATACGGCAGGACGTGCCATTCGCTCATTGTCTGGGCTTCTAAAATCGGAAATGTTACGCAGCTTTGGTCTGGCGGCACGCGCAGCTGGAGCCACGCACCTGAAGGGGTTGCCACATCGGGAAGCCGGAGAGGGTAGTCCAGCGGCGACGCGTCCTTACCAGATCGTCGAGTTCGACGGCCATCGGCTCGATCTTAGGCTTAAGGTGGTCGCCCGCGATCCGCTTGGATTTGAGCATGAGTTTGAGATTGAACGAGTATGGCTGTTAGTAATCATTGACGTCTGCACGCGTGCGGTCCTGGGCTACAACCTTGTGCGCGAGAATATTGTCGTTACGACGTGATCAAGACTATCGAGAAGACCTTGGAGCCCCATCCGGTCCGCGCGTTCTCTCTAGACGGACTTGGCTATGAGCCGGAATGTGGTCTTCCATCGCAGAGGTGGCCGGAGCTCTCGTATGTCACCTGGGAATGGATGAAACTCGACAACGCAAAGGCAAACCTGACGAGCGAAACCCTGCGAGCAATGTGTGAATTCACAGGCTGCATTGTCGATGCCGGCCCCAGATACTCTCCGGATGAGCGTCCATATATTGAGCGCTTCTTTGGCACGATGGCGCAACGGCTGTCTTCTCGCTTACCCGGCTACACGGGTTCGCATCCCCGTGATTTGCGCCGTGCGCTTTCCGATCCGAAGGGCGACCTTCGCCTATACGTGTCGCTCGACGAATTGGAGGAGTTGGTCGAGTATGCGATAACCACGTACAACGGTACGCCGCATGCCGGTTTGAATAACGTGACTCCGCTCGAAGCGATCGAATACCACGTGAGCACGCGACAAACCGTCCTGACGCGGCTCACTGAGCACCATCGGCGTACACTGTGTCTGATGCAAGCTGCGCGCCGTTGTCGTGTACGCGCTTATCTTGAGCAGGGTGTGCGGCCGCACATCAATCTATACGGCGTGCGCTACACGAGCGGTGTACTTGCAAGAAGCACGCGATTGGTCGGCAAGGAGATTCTCGTCTACCTGAACGCAGACGATCTGCGATGCGTACGAGCCTTTCTCCCGGATGGGTCGGAAGTAGGTGTCCTCGACGCACAAGGTGCCTAGGGCGTCGTACCCCACAACCTGAAGCTGCGCCAGGAAATCCGAAAGCTGCGGGACCGGCGCCGAAGCCATCAGGACGAATCGAATCCGATAGAGGCATATCTGGAGGCAAAGCTCGCGCAGGCGAAGACGAGTCGGAAAGCGGCGACCGAATACGCGCGGACCGTGCGGACGCTTGCCAGTGCCCCGACAACGCGTACGTCTGCCAAGGCGCCGCCCACCATGCGGGACGCCTGCACGTCGGCAGCTGCACCGGGCGCCGCAGCGCCGGACAGTGCCCCAATTTCGCCTCATACACCAGTGCAGCCGCGAAAACTTACTATCGGAACTGGACAAGTCTTCTAACCCTGTCTCTTCCATTGCGAGGTATGCCATGGCCTCTCAGTTTCAGCGTCCGATCGATCCGTCGCTTCACCCGCTTGTTACAGGCAACTATCGTATCGCCACGCCCGCGATCGAAGCCTTCTATGAATTGGTTGATCGATGTCTACGCTACCGGGTCATGGGAGCGCTGATACATGGGCCTTCCCGCGTCGGCAAGACCCGGGCGATCGAATACGTGCGGTTACTACTTGCGCGCGATCATCCGAAGATGACGAGCTACCACGCGCAATGTGAACACAAGCCGCGGCATGCCGAAGGCCCGTTCTTTGCGAATCTGCTAGAGGCCGTTGGCGATCCGGATCCGAACGCAGGTTCCAACCCATCCAAACGTATGCGTCTTGCTCTGCGGATCCGCGAGGCCGCAGCACGGGCGGGAAGCGGAACGGTGCTGCTTTTCTGCGACGAGGCACAGCGCTACAACGATAATGAGTACGAGTGGCTGCGTGATGTTCACGACAGTCTCGATCGGCAGCAGATCAAGTTGTTTACCTTCCTCGTCGGTCAGCAGGAACTTCTCGCACAGAAGAGCGCGTTGCAAGTTGCCGGGAAGACCCAGATCGTCGCGCGCCTGATGGTGGAAGAGTTGGTTTTCCATGGTATTCGCAATGCGGAGGACGTGGCGACGTGTCTTAATGGGTACGATCAGACCGCATATCCTGCGGATAGCCAATGGAGCTTTACTCGCTTCTATGTGCCCGCAGCTTTCGACGCTGGTTACAGGCTGGTTAGCGACGCCGGCGTCCTGTGGCAGGCGTTCGAGAGCGCGCATAACAGAGCCAATCTCCCGGGGCAACTCGCCATCCCGATGGAGTCCTTCGCGCGGGCAGTCGAGATCGTGCTCAAGGAGAGCGAACTGAAGGACGATTCCGCCTATCGTCCTGACCCCGCCTTATGGGCGCACGCGGTACGGCATTCCGGCTATGTCCAGTCACGCCATGCAACCGGACGCGTCCTTGCTGCCGCCTAGCGAAGTGTTGCTCAGTCCGCCGAGTTTTCCGATTCTCACTCTCGACGAGGCTAAGCTATCGCCAGCCCTGGGTTACCTATTCCAGAGGAAATGGATCGAACCCTATGAATCGCTCGTTTCGATCCTGTGGAAGTTCCAGAAGGCGAACGCGCTGTCGGGGACGGTTGTCGCCAATCTAATGGGCCCGGACATCGATCCCTATGAGGGCATAGTGCCGGAGCTCAGTGCCGTCGACATTGAGCGATTGCACGGCACACTTGGCCTGCCGAAAACAACGCTGCGCGAGGCGCTTCTGGCGCCAACTGAGCGGCGACGCTTCGCCCCGACGTTTCGCCCCGACGTTTCGCCACTGCCGTCGCTGCATCGCGCTTGGATATCACAGTGTTGTGCATCAGATCGAGACCGTCTATCGGTGTCCAGCGCACCGGGACGCGCTTGAATCGGCATGTCGGAACTGCGGTTATGAAGCGCCGTATCGCGTGAACGTACAGCTTCTCGAAACACCGTACCGTTGCTCGCAGTGCCGTGAAAGCTATGGCGGAAATGGATGGAGGCCCACGGAAGCTCGGCCAATGAGAGCAGGGTACCGCAAAGCGCTGTCACGGAAGTATGTCGGGAGCGCGCTGGGGTTGTGATTCTTCGGCGTTGCCCTTGCCCTAACCGCCCCTCACGTTGACCACCGTGTTTGCTCGGTGGCGACGTTTTGCCGTCCCTCGTATGAAAGCCAAAAAACTGGCCCAGGCTGGTTGTGATACGGAGCGCCGGTGACACTTTCGCTTCGCTTCCGTTAAGTCTTTGATCGGAAGGGAAAATATCCCTCGCGCCGTCAAGGGATGGACTGAGGTGGCACTTTTGCTTGCGAACTGGTTGACACACTTGCTTCGGCATACGATCAGGTCCGCCAGCTCCACACGGCTCGCCATCAACTGAACGGCCTCGATCTCAAGCTGCTTCGCCTGAAGGACAAGTTGTGAGGCGGTCAGTGGCATTGGCAAAGAGAGGACATGGGGGAGCGGTGCCAAAAAGGCAAAGAGTATGCCACTGGTTGGCCTGCTGCCGGTAGGTTGGTAGGGTCGCTGCGCTGTCAGCATGGCGCGTCAGCCAGGGGGATCTGGTGCCGCTCCTGAGTGGCCTCATGCCGCGCATCCTCCCCGCTATGCAGGTAGCCGCTCGTCGTCGACAGCGAGCTGTGCCCAAAGTTGTCGCACAAAGCGCAGGTCGACCGCTGGCCGGTCATATGCGAGCCAGCGGTGTGGCGCAGCCAATGGGCCGAAGCACTTGCCCACCACCGTGGCCATGCCAAACGCCGCCTTCAGGGTCAGGTGGAGCGCGCCGCGTGCAGCCATTGTGCGGATTTACATCGCCATCGACTCAGTTCCCGGTTGGCACCGACCAGTCCTCCACCACCAGGCCAGGGACGCGCCGGAACGCTTGGTCATTGGTCACCAGCACCGCGCCAGTCTCCAGCGCGTGCGCGGCAATCAGTAAGTCCAGCGCCCCCATCGGCTGCCCTTGAGATTCCAGTGCAGCGCGGGTTTCACCATAGCCGGCCATCACCGAAGGGGGCCAAGGCAACACCTCGATCCGACGCAGCAACTCGTCAACTGCGCGCGCGAGTCGCGCTGCGCCGGGGCGCTTGGCCAGCCCGTACATCAGTTCCGCGCCGGTGATGACCGACAGGCACAGCGTCGCCATCGGCGCGGCTGTCACGCGTGCCACGACTGCTGGGTGTCCTCGCAGCAGATGGCTCACGATATTAGTGTCAAGCATGTAGCGCGTCATTCGAGACCCGCCAGCGGATCCCGGGGTTGCTCGTCCTGCGCGCGCTCGGCCAGGAAGTCTGCCGGCACGGCGCTGCCCTGGATGGCGGCCAGGAAGCCGTCCCAACTCTCCGGCCGGCGCGACAGGATCACGTCGCCGGTGGACGGGTCACGGCGGATATAGACCTCGCGCTCAGCAAAGCGGAACTCCTGAGGCAGCCGCACCGCCTGGCTGCGGCCGGTGGTAAAGATCTTGGCAGTGGTGCTCATGGTGAATTCCTTTGATAGGTATCAAAATATATACCATCTTGAGATGGATATCAAGATATCTACCACTTCTGCATCTAAGTGGGTGACACATCGGTCAGCCCCATGGGAGTGGTCAGAGTTTCATGATGGTGAAATAACTCGCCGTCCCGCTATTTCTCAGTACCCCAACCGATCCGGTGCCGCTCCTGCGTGGCCTCATGGCGTGCATCCTCCTCGCTGTGCAGGTAGCCGCTCGTCGTCGACAGCGAACTGTGCCCGAAGTTGTCGCGCACGAAGCGCAGGTCGACCTGCCGATCCGTCATGTGCGAGCCGGCGGTGTGGCGCAGCCAGTGCGCCGAGGCGCTGGCCAGCACCGCGGCTTGCGCCTCCCATTCCGGCCCGCGCGCCCGCAGGCGCGCCGCGGCGATGCCAAATACCTCTTTCAGGATCAGGTGCAGCGCGCCGCGTGACAGGGGTTTCTCGCTGCCCGCTCTTCCGATCACCGGCAGCACTAGTGGACGCGTCTCCCCGAACTGCGGAGTCGGCGGCAACCCGTGGGCGCGGCGGTAGCGCGCCAGTTCGGCAATCAGCTCGTCGGTCGCCGGGACCAGCCGGGTCGCATGCGGCGCGCTGCCGCTGGGTGCTGACCGTGCTCTACCTAGGCGGCCTGCGCGCCTCCGAGCTGACCGCCACGACGATGGGGGCGTTCTTCTGCCGCCGCGATGCCCAGGGCATCGAGCGCTGGTGGCTGGAGGTAACCGGCAAGGGCAACAAGGCAGGCGTTCCCGGCCCGTCTCGGTCGGCATCGCCGCGACGGTGTCCTTGACCGTCTCCCACAGGTCGTGACTCAGATAACGGGTGATACGCGCCTGGGTTGGCACGCGCCGGCGGCGGGCGAGGGCGAGCGGGTTGCCGGCCAGGTAGCCTGCCTCGGTCAACCAGGCGAACAGCGCGTTCAGGATCACCAGCGCCTGGCGCACGCTGCCGGCCGACAGCGGCCCGGCAAACGGGCGCCAGTCCGGATGGCTGCGCGCGAGCTTCTTGCTGCCGGCCAGGACCCAGCGGGCGGCCCGCTGCGGATCGGCGAGGAAGCGCTCATAGACGAGCAGGTCCTCGTGCGTCAGGGAAGACAGCGGTTTGCCGAGCTGTAGCACGGCCCACAGGATCAGCCGCTCCACCTCGCGGCGATACGCGGTCACGGTCGCCGCGCTGTCAGCGTAGCGCGCCAGCCAGGCGGTGACGGCGGCCAGGTCGTCGGTCGCCGCGATGCGGGTGGCCGTGGCGGGTGCGCGGTTGCTGCCGTCGCGCCCGGACAGCGCCGACGGCAGCCGCAACTGCTCCAGCGGCGTGGGCAGGGCGGCAAGGGGGCCGGACGCGGGTGGGGAGGGTGGCAGGGCGGGCGATTCCACGGTCGAGGCAGCGTCAGAAGCGGGCATGGTCTTCATTATAGACATAAGCGCAGTTATGTCTAAAGTGTGCCGCCTAAAATTGGCTTTGTTACGTATTACGGTGTAATATTTATCATCACTTTTCCGTTTTTTCTCCCGATGGCCGCTGCCGACCTGGATCTGACCGACGCCGCGCTGCAAACCGACCTGGCCGAGCTGCGCGGCCGCTTTCCCGAAACCCGCGCGCTGTACCGCGAGGTCTGCGGGCTGCTGTTCTTCCGCTATGGCGTCACGCCCACCGCCAACAAGCTCTACAGCCTGGTGCGCAAGGGCAGCATGGGCACGCCCGCCGAGGTGCTGCAGGCGTTCTGGCAGGAACTGCGCGGGCGTACGCGCGTCACCATCGACCATCCCGACTTGCCGGATGCGTTGAAGGACATTGCGGCCGGGGCGGTGCAGACCATCTGGCAGGCGGCCAACGAGGCCGCCACCGGCGAACTGGCCACGCTGCGCGCGGAAGCCCGGCACGCCGCGAGCGAAGCGCAAGCCGAGCGCGATGCGGCGCGCGCCGAGACCGCGGCGGTGCGGGAGGAGGTGGCCGCGCTGTCGGCGCAGCTGGGCGAGGCCCGCGACGCGCACGACGTCGTGCAGGCGGCGCTGGTCGCGGAGCGGCAGGCGCACGCGGCGACCCAGGCCCGGCTCGAAGCGGGGCGGGCGGAACTGGACGCCGCCGGGCGGCAGCTGGCGGAACTGCGTACCCAATTCTCGACCGAGCTCGCGCGCGCCCGCGAGCAGGTGACCCTTGCCCAGGATCGGGCCGAGGCCAGTGAGCGCCGCGCCTTGCGCGAACTGGACGCCGAGCGCACCGCGCGCCAGCAGAGCGAGCGCACCGCCGAAGCATTGCGCGGGGAACTGGTGGCGGCGCGCAGCGAGGCCCGCGACGCGGCCGTGGCGCAGGCCGAAGTCCGCGCCCGGCTCGAGGCCCAGGCCGCGGCGCTCGCCGATCGGCTCGCGGCCGCCGAGCAGGCGCAGCGCAAAGCGGCGCACGACCTGGACGCGGTGCAGGCGGAGCTGGCCGCAGCACAGCGCCGGGCCGAGCGCGCCGAGGCCGAAGCGGCGCTGGCGCGCCAGCTGCTGGCAGAATTGCGGATGGGGCCGCCCGAGCGGCGGGGGGAGAGTGGTGGTGGGCGGTGGCGCAAGGCCGGCGGCCCGGCGTCGACCGAGCAGGCGGACGGGCCGGGCGAAGAACGGGACGACGAACAGCAGGGCGCGCCTACGGCCGCCTCCAACCCGGAAGACGGCAGCGACAGCAGTGACGACAGCAACGACAGCACCGATGACAGAAATCAATGAGCGGGCGGCGGCGATCCGCTGGATCCAGAATGAGATGGCCGACTACGGGCTGACCATGGAGGAGCTGGAAGCGGCGGGGTGCTTCGATCCGCCTCCTCCACCGCCCCCGCCGCCACCCGCACCAGCGCCACCGCCACCGCCACCGCCAGTGGTCTGCTACCGCAACGCCGCAGGGCAGAGTTGGGACGGGCAGGGCGACATGCCCGACTGGCTGCGGCGGGCGGTCAATGCGGGGCAGTCGGTGGAGTTTTACCGGGTCGGATAAACGAAGCTCAGTTACTGCAAGCGATGAATTTTCTTTTCAATAATCGGCTTGCAGAGGATATGGCGGATTTTCGAATCCCGGGGCGTCCCTCAGACACGCACCGGCACGCCAAGCATTCAAAATTTTTATGACCCGTCTAGGAATCGAACGATCAAACGGTTTGGTCTACGAAGGCCGCGGTAGTCCCTCGCACCTCGTGATGCCAACCCCTGTGGTATCACAAGCCACGCTCATCGAGGCGGCGTCGGATTTCACGAAGGTGCCGATGGGCCTGGATAGCCATCCTTTCACGTGGATGTTCCGTGAGGAGTCATTCGATCCGGTTTCCCGTGTCCGGCGCGGACGCCTATTCCAGAAATTCGGCTCACACGCCTGGGAGCAAATTCTGGTCGATGCGCATCCCGCAATCCAGTCGGATCTGTGCGCAGCCCGCAGTAATGGCAAGGTCAGCAAGGAGCTGGGCGTATACATCGAATGCACGGAACTGCTGAGCAAGCCCAGGCGGGGCGAAGGCTCGCACCTTGCCATCGGCGTAGCTCACGCGTATTCACTGTGGCGCATCATTCAGAAGAGCGGACCGCTAGTCTGGGCATCATGGTGACACTACGGGCCGAGTCCGCCTTTGACATTCTCCCGGAGCTGAACAAGGCCCAGGTCGGTCCCGATCACCTTGCCGTGGTGCAGGCTGCCATCGAGAGAGTCCTCGATGCCGCCTATCGCGAACTACCGACATCGATCGTCGACCAATGCCGGAACGCCTGCACCGTTCTGGCATCGCGTTGGCTATGCCAAACCAGCGGAAACCGTGCCCTCCTCAAGGAGGACCTGGGGTCGTGCATTAAGGCTCTTCAACAGCTCGCGGAGCCACGGATCGCACTTGGTGGCGCGCTCCAGATCATTCGCACGCTGCATCCTCGTGGAAAGGACAATGAGGCGCACGCTCGAGGCCTGCGGGCGGTTTCGGAGGAGGATGCCCAGATGGCCGTGCATCTCGTTGGCTTCGTGATGCGGGAAATCGGATGGGGCTCACACTAGTTCCGATGCGTTGGACGTCCCCCCGGTGAAGGCGTTAGGCGCCACGGTGGATTGAGCCAGTCTTCATAGCCATCCGAAGCGCTTCAATCGCTGGGCCGACGACCAGAAGAGGGTGCGAAGCAGCAGGCAATCGCATGCTGCCTGGTGCACATCGTGCAGGCGCCGGGCAGCAAGGTGCGGGCAAATGTCGACGGCGGCGGCGAACGCGACCAATCGCGTCCGTGGCCGGGCATCGAGCAGATAGTAGTCCAGTGCTTCCTCGATGAGCGCCTGCTGAGTCCTGCCCTGTCGTCTCGACAGGGTCAACGCTTCACAGCGCAATTCCCTGGCGAAGGCCGCGACTTCGCGGCGCAGCAGGGAAAGCTCGGCAAGGACTCGCATCGGGTGGCGGACGGAACGATCGCGTGGCGCGGGGGCTGGCCGCTATTTGACCGGTCGACGCAGCGGGAAACGGGCGCTCAGGTGCTCCACGGCCAGTTCCTTCATCAGCCGGTACATCGCTTCCTTCTGCTTCCCAAGGCGTCGTGTCGGGCCCGATACGCCCAGTGCCGTCGCAGGCTGCCCTCGTCGCGACGGAAGCACAATGGCGATTGCGCACGCGTCCTCGGTCACCGCGTCGCTGTACGCATAGCCTTGCGTCCGCACAGAATCGAGAGTTCGCGACAGGGCGGGGTAGGAAACAGGACCGCTCGGGTCGATCTGCTGTTCGTTGATCCGCTCGACCAGCCGCCTGACGCGCTCGGGCGATTGCTGCGCCAACAGGGCAAGACCGACCGCACTGCGACAGATGGGGCGCAGCATGCCCGGACGAAGATAGAAGCGAAGCAGGTCCTGCGACTGGACCGTGTGGACGTATTGGGCATGCATGCCATTCTGTAGTGCGAGCATTACCGTTTCGCCGCTCTCGCGTTGAAGCTGGTTCATGAGCCCGACGATCACCCCATCCTGGAATACGCGACCGTGCAGCCAGCCACCCAGGAGCGCGACGCGATTGGTCGGCGTGTAGTGCTTCTCCTCGTCGTCGAACGCCATGTAGTCCATCGCCCTGAGGCTTTGGAGCAGCCCCATCGTGCTGGATCTGGGATAGCCGAGGGTGTCGGCTATCTCGGAAAGCGTCAGTGGACGCTGGAGCCGGTCGAACAGCTCCAGGATCTCGATGATGCGAACTGCCGACTTGACCATTGCTGCGCTCGAGGCGTGAGGGCGGGGGAGGGTCAGCATATCCCAATGGCGGGGGCGTGGTGAAGAGCGGCGATGAAGCGCGGTGTCTCACTCGACCGGCGACATGCCGGTACTCGCGACCACCGATTTCCACATCGGTATTTCGCGGGACACTCTCGCCTTCACATCCGCAGGTCCGCCCTGGATCGGATATTCCCCGTTCTTCGCCAGATCGGCCGCGAAGCCGGGATCCTTCGTCACCTTTGCCAGCGCTTCGGCAATTCGGTTGGCGATGGGTTGAGGCAGGCCAGGCGGTGCGATGAGTGAACTCCAGACGTCCACGTGGTAGTCCTCCATTCCTGCAACTTCTTCGCTGACGGTCTGGACGTTCGGCATGGTACTGACCCGTGTCTTCGTCGTGACCGCCAGCGCCGAGAGCTTGCCGGCCTTCATCAGCGGCGACGCCACGGACGGCGCCACGAGACCGAAGTCCACCCTGCCGGCGACGAGGTCCGAGATGGCATCGGCGCCGCCCTTGTACCGGATTTCAGTAAGCTCGGTCTTGCTGCGCGCCTTCAGCATGGCGCCCGCCACTGCCGTCACGTTGCCGACGACCATGTAGGAGACGGAATTGGGCTTGCTGCGCGCCCGCGTGATGTAGTCTTGCAGCGTTTGCTTCTGGTCCGCGCGCGTTACGACGACGTAAGGGTAGCCGCTGATGAAGCCAAGATGCGAAAACCCATCGACCGGATTGGACGGCAGCCTGGTATACAGGGCAGGCGCCACGGAGAGCAGTCCGTTTGTGGCGAGCATCAACGTGTAGCCGTCGGGCGGGCTGGCCAGCAGCGCCCGTGCCGCGATAAGATTGTTGCCACCCGGTCGGTTCTCGACGATCACCGGTTGCTTGAGTTCCATGCGCAGGCGCTCCGCGAGCAGGCGGGCGATATTATCGGTCGAACCGCCGGCGCTGTAGGGAACAATGAGCTTGACCGGCTTGCTGGGATACGCGTCGGGACTCGCGTGGGCGACCGCCGACAGGGATAGCGCCACGGCAATGATGGCAAAGGACTTTCTCAACATCGTTGTCTCCTGATTGTTCTGTATGTCAGGCGGGTCGGGACTATCGTCCGACAAAGACCGGCGCGCGTTTCTCCCTGAGTGCGGCGAGCGCTTCCTTGTGGTCTTCCGTCGAGAAGATCGCGCCCATATGCGAGGACACCTGGTCCAGGTGCGCCCGCAGGCTGAGGTCGACGCCCTGATACGCGGCGCGCTTCATCATCCGGATCGCCAGCGGCGGGCCATTCGCGATCTTTCCGGCCATCTCCATTGTGCGAGGCATCAACTCGGCTTCCGGCACCACGTGATTGACGAGGCCGATCCGATCGGCTTCCTCGGCCTCGACGAAGCGCCCGGTCCACAGCAGTTCCAGCGCCCTTGGCATCCCGACCAGCCGGGGCAGGTACCAGGCGCCGCCATCCCCAGCCATAATTCCGATCCGGATGTAGGTCTCGGCGAATCGGGCCGTGCTCGAGGCAATGCGGATGTCGCCCATCAGCGCCATGTCCATGCCCGCGCCGGTCGCCACGCCATTGACGGCCACGATGACCGGCTTGTCCAGCGTCTCCATGATCAGCGGAATGCGATGAACGCGTTCGCTGAGCGATACCTTGCGCATGTAGGCGTTCTCGGCCTCCCGCCGTTCGCCGATGCTGCCGACGTCGCCGCCGGAGCAGAACGCGCGGCCGGCGCCCGTGAGGACGATCACGCGCACGTCGTCCCGGCGCTGCGCTTCCAGCAACGCATCGCCCCACCCCAGCAGCATGTCGGTCGTGAAAGCGTTGAGCTTTTCCGGGCTATTCAGCGTAATGGTGGCAATGCGCTCCGATACATCGAAAAGAAGTTCACTCACTGGGGTCTCCTGATGGCGAGGGCGTCCACGATGGTCAGGCCCTTGCCTTGCTCGTGGACGAAGATCGGATTGACATCGAGCTCTTGCAGGCAGTCTTCTGCCGAGAGAGCGAGTTTCGACAGATCGACGAGCAGGTCTGCCATCGCCTCGACATCGGCAGGCAACTCGCCGCGCACGCCGGCAAGAAGGGGCCAGCCCTTCAACGAGCGGAGCATGTCGCGCGCGGTCTGCTTGTCGACCGGAGCCGGCGCCAGCACGGTGTCCTTCAGGACCTCGACATAGATCCCGCCCAGCCCGACCATTACGAACGGGCCGAATTCGTCGTCGTTGACGATGCCGGCGATCATCTCCACGCCGCGGGCGGCCATCGGCTGAACCAGGGCACCCCGGATTTGCGCTTCGGGCGCGTGCTCGCGCGCGTTTTGCAGCAGGCGCCCAAAGCTCGCGCGAAGCGCGTCGTCATCCCGCACGTTGAGCGCGATCGCGCCGGCTTCGGACTTGTGAGGCAGGTCCGGTGACTGCAGCTTGAGCGCCACCGGATACCCCAGGCGGTGTGCGGCGGCGAGTGCCAATTCCACGTCGGTCGCCAGATGTTCCTCGGGGCATGCGATGCCGCTGCGCTGCAGTAGCGCCTTGGACTCGTACTCGCAAAGAACGGCGGAGCCTGCAGTGAGCAGCTTTCGACCGGCTCCTGAAAGCGCGAGGGTGGCGGGGCTGGCATCGCTGGAGGCGATCCGCTCAAGATGCTGGCCGTAGGTGCGCAAGCCCGCGAGTGCCCTCACGCAGCCGAGCATGCTGGTGAAGCAGTGGATGCCTAGGTCTCGGAGCAGGGCCCGCGAGCCCTCCGAGGGAACCGTGTAGCTGTAGAACAGGACCGGCTTTCCCAGTCTCTTCACGATCGCGGCCAGCTCCGGGCCCTCCGCCCGCAACCGTGCCTCATGGGCAAAGGAGGAAACGACGATGAATGCATCGAGGTAGTCCGCATCGGCCAGCACTTCGAGCGACTGCGCGTAGGCGTTCACGCCCTGCGCGGTGATGTCGACCGGATTGGCGGTCGATCCATATGCGGGAATGAATTCGGCGATCCGTCGCTGTCGCTCGCCATCGATCTCGGGCAGGTCGAAGCCCATCGCTTCGCAGGTATCTGTCAGCCATACGGCGGTTCCGCCCGATGTCGAGATGATGGCCACGCGATTCCCAGTGATTGGGGCGTAGTTGGCGAGCCCGGCAGCGATGTCCAGCAACTGGTCCTGATCGTGCGCCTGGATCACGCCGGCATGGGCGAGGGCGGTATCGCAGACCACCGCGGGTCCCGCGATCGCTCCGGTGTGGGAAGCCGCAGCGCGTTGTCCGGCCGTCGAACGCCCAACCTTCGCCATAACGATCGGCTTGCCGGAGGCGGCGGCGCGGTTGGCAAGGCTGATGAACCGCCGCGGGCTCTTGAACGACTCGGCATACATCAGGATGATGCCCGTCTGCGGATCGTCGAGCATGGCTTCCAGATAGTCGGCGGCCTCGAGGTCGACCTGGTTGCCGACGCTGCAGATGTGGCTGAACAGCAGGTCTTCGCGGCGGCCTCGATTGTAGAGGGCAAAGCCGAGGCCGCCGCTTTGCGACACCACCCCGATGCGCTTGCCTTGCCGGTCCTTGCCGCTGTCGATGCCGATTGCCGGGCTGAACGTCGCGGCGACGCAGTCGATGGCGTTGAAGAAGCCCTCGGCATTCGGCCCGGAGATCCGGATGCCGGTCTCGCGACGAATCGCATCGAGTTCGGCCTGAAGGCGCTTGCCGGCTTCCCCTTCCTCGGCAAAGCCGGAACTGAAGATGACGACGTAAGGGATGCCCGCCTTGGCGCATTGGCGAACCGCATCGGGGACACGTCCTGCGGGAATGGCGATCAAGGCGAGGTCAACGGGCTGGCCTATCGCCTCCACTGATGGGTAGGCCTTGAGCCCGGAGATTTCGCTGTGTGACGGGTTGACCGGGTACAGCCGACCCGCGTACTTGTGCGCCAGTAGCGTCGAAAAGACCTTGCCGCCGATGCGGGCGGCTCCCGCCGTCGCGCCGACCACTGCGATGCTGGAGGGAGAGAAGAGGTTTCGTAGCATGGGATCAGTTCCCCGCAGTCTGGGATACCGCATCGGATGACGCGGTAATGAATTGCCACAATGCATTGTGGTCGACACTATTCAGTCGCCGGGCGACTGCCGTCGCCCACTGCGCCTCGGACCCGAATTCGTCCCGCCAGGAGAGCAGCCGGCGCGTGCTCAGATGCAAGGCGTGCTCGTGCGTGAAGCCCATCGCACCATGGACCTGGTGGGCAATCGCATATCCGGTCGTGGCGGCCTCGCTGGCGGTCAGCTTGGCCGCCGCGATCTCGAATTCCGCATCGCGATGCTGCGCGGCCAGCAGCGCGGCATCCGCGGCCACCGATGCGGCTGCGACATGCCCGGCGAGTTCGGCGATCTGATGCTGAATCGCCTGGAACTTCGCGATGGGTCGCCCAAATTGCACGCGCTCCGTGCTGTACTGCACACACATCTCCAGCACGCGTTCCAGTGCGCCGGCGATCTGGAAACTGCGCATGAGCGCCGCTTCGAGATACGGAGAGAGCAGGCCGCTACGCGGCGTACCGACGTCACCGGCTTCCAGAAGGCAGGCCTGAATCGCAAAGTCATCGCGCGCTTCGCCTGCCAGATTGCTGCCTTGGCGCACTGGCTTGATATTGGCAAGTCGGACGGTCCGCTCATGGCCGGCCTCATCCGCAGCCGTCGCGACAATCTCGGCGGAGTGCCTGCCCCATGGCACGCGCTTCAGCGCACCGCTCACGATGAACTTGCTGCCTTCCTGGCGAAGGGTCAGGCTATTCTGCGGAAGATTGACGGCAATGGTCGCCGGCGCGCCCGTCGTTTCCAGTCCCGCCGAGCGCAGCATTCTCTGCGCGATCAAGTTCTCGACGATCGGAAGCGGGACGGCGAACGCACCAGCCGTCCTGGCGAGCGCTGCCATAACAATGAATTCCGTCGCGGCGTCATCGCAGATCTCGTCGAGCGAGGTGAGGCCAACGGCGTCGATCGACGACCAGGCGTCGGACAGCCAGGCGCCGGCTTCGGCGGCATCGTGCGCTTCGCGGGTGCAGACATCGGCAAACAGGCGCGCCGCACTGTCCGTGAGCATTTCGGAAATATCATTCATCGCAACCCCAGGCTTTTGGCAATGATTCCGCGCAGAATTTCCTTGGTGCCGCCCCGGATCGTGTAGGAGGGGGCGTGCAGCAGCGAATATTCCAGCGAGTCGTTGAATAGGGAGGGCAGGGCGCCTTCGGCGCGGCCGGCTTCGGTAGTCAGCAACCGCAGCACTTCGGGGATTTCGCGCTCGAACTGTGTGCCGCGATCCTTCACGAGCGCAGCCTCGACGCTCGGCGTGATGCCTTGCTCCATCATGAGCGCCACGGACATCGACATGTGGTGCAGCGTCCAGAGCTTGCTGACCAGCCTGCCAACCGGCGCGGCCACGTCAGAATCAACATCGGCTTCATCGAGATAGGCGCGCAGAAGGTGAAAGCTGCTCATCCAACGGTCGGGACCGCTACGCTCGTAGGTCAGTTCGCTGTTGACCTGCTGCCAGCCGTTGCCGATGGTGCCGATCACCATGGCGTCGGGCACGAACACATCCGCGAAGACGACTTCGTTGAAGTCGTGCTCGCCGGCGAGGTTCAGGATGGGCCGGATCGTGATACCAGGCGTTTTCAGGTCGACCAGGAACTGGCTGACGCCTTCGCGGCGGCTTTCGCCACGCGGGCCGGTGCGTGCGAAGAGGATCATCATGTGCACGCGGTGCGCGTTGCTGGTCCAGATCTTGGCCCCATTGACGAGCCATCCGCCGTCGATCTTTTCCGCCTTGGTCCGGATCGAAGCCAGGTCGGAGCCCGAATCGGCCTCGCTCATGCCGATGCAGAAGTAAAGCCGTCCGGCCGCCATCTCCGGCAGGAAGGTGTGACGCTGGTGCTCGGTGCCGAACCGGAGCAGAAGAGGACCGCTCTGCCGGTCGGCCACCCAGTGGGCACGCACCGGCGCGCCTGCGGCCAGCAATTCCTCCGTGACGACGTGACGTTCGAGAGCGGTACGCTCATGTCCGCCATAGCGCTTAGGCCAGGTCATCCCGATCCACCCGCGGCGTCCGAGTTCCTGGCTGAACGCAGGGTCGGGGACTGCCCACCCGTGCGAACTGTCGCGGAGCAATCCTTCCTGGCGGGCATGTTGGAGAAATGCGCGAACTTCATCGCGGAGAGTTGCTATACGCGGATCCGGAGGGCTGACCGCGAATTTGATGGGTTGAGCTGACAAGTTGTGCTCCCTGGACTGTGTGGCGCGTGAACGCTGTTGGCCTGAGCACATAGTGGTTCAGCAGGGCCAATGGTGAAAGGTGAAATTCACATATGTGAATCGATGATTGGAGGGGAGCACGGGCGGCTTCCAGCCGGCCGCACCACGCGCCGAAGGCCTGCTTTAGGTGGATCTCTTGATTCTGCGAACCCTACATTTTCGGGGTCTACGATGACCCTAAAAAGGTCCTGCCGGCTGGCTATACGGGCGCTGACACCGCTGCAGGTGCAATGGCAGTCATCACGCGAGCTGACCTGGTCCACTTCTTGTCGAGGACGGCGACGATCATCAGCCAAAGCGACTTGTTGCTTCATCTATCACCCAGTCCAAAGCGGTGGCGTGACCTGTTCTTGGCGCCGCTCACGTCATAGCGCTGGTTTAGACCCTCAACATATGATTAGAACTCATATCTGAGTGCAGTTTTGGAAGTGTTTCGATCGCTCAGCGGTAAGCAAAATAGAGTGCATAAAATCATTCCCGCTCTGGAGACACTCTTATGCAAGCTCAAAAATTTGTGCGGCTTTCCTTGTTCGCGTTAGCTGGTTTTGCCGCTTGCGCTGCTGCTGAACCCTATCCGTCGCGGCCTGTAACCGTGATTGTTCCCTTCGCAGCGGGAGGCAATCTTGATGTCACAGCGCGCACCGTTCTTTCAGACATGTCGAAGGCACTAGGCCAATCGTTTGTCGTCGATAACCGGGTGGGAGCCGGCGGACTGATAGGCCACGAGGCAGCGGCCCGTGCAAAGCCCGACGGCTATACGATCGTTGCTACCGCGAACGGAAGTTTCGCCTACACGCCAAAGATAATCGGAAAACCTTCATTCACGCCGAAAGATTTTGCCCCGATCGGCATGATGGCCGTCACGCCATTGGTCCTGGAGGTGCCCGTCAACAGCCGATTCAAGTCCTTCCAAGAGCTTGCGGCGTTCGCAAAGGCCAATCCCGGTAAGGTTTCCATTGGTCACGCGGGTGTCGGGACAACTAATCACGTAGCCATCATCCAGCTTCAGGCCGCGCTCGGAACAACATTTACGATTGTTCCCTACAAGGGATCCGCTCCTGCCATTACCGATCTTCTGGGATCTCAGCTCGACGCAGTCATTGATCAATTGCCATCCTCTCTGCCAAACCTAAAGGCAGGCAAGCTGCGCGCTCTGGCTGTCACAAGCAAAATGCGAGCCCTCGATTTGCCTCAGGTTTCTACACTACAAGAGCACGGTCTAAAGAATTTTGAGGTGGTGACGGTTTCCGGCCTGATGGCGCCGGCGAAGACGCCGCCGGAGATTCTCCAGCCGCTCCATGACGCCCTGAATCGCGCACTAGCTGACCCTGCGGTTAAGCAACGATTGCAGGACCTTGGGTCGATCGCGTCTCCAGCGACAGCCAAAGAATTCGACACGTTGATGCGTGACGAGGACGCCCGCGCGGGCATGCTTGCCAAGCAAGGCCTGCTAAAAGCTGAATGATAGAAGGCCGGTATCTCGACACCGGCCCCCTTCGATGACGCGCTCACGGCAGCAGGCAAAGACGCTCGCCTGCGATGTGCCGACTAAAAGCCGTACAGTGCCGCAGGATTGTGGACTAAGATCTTTTCGAGCTGGGCGCGATCTGGTGTCCAGCCGCTCAGCAGATTGAGCAGGTGACCGGCGTCTGGAAAACTGTGCGCCATGTTGACATGAGGCCAGTCAGAACCCCATACAAGCTGCTCCGGATTCGTGGCTAGTAACCGGTCATGGAATGGCCGAATATCTTCGTAGTCCGGATACGCTGCTGAGACGCGGTAAGGGGTTAGTTTTACCCACACAAGGCCCTCCGCGAGCAAGCTAAGCAGTACCGAGAATCGCGGATCGTCGATTCCGCGATTCGGATCTACACGGCCCATATGATCCAGCACAAAGGGGACACGTGAAGCGCGAATCAGTGGCTCCAGTTCGACTAAAACATCGATGTCGGACCAGAGTTGAACGTGCATCCCAAGTTCACGAAGCGCTGGAAGCACCTTGTGTAACTCTCGGACATCTACTGCGTTCTTGTAGCGGGCGTGCCCCTGGCTGAGTAGCCGACTAAAGCGGAGGCCGCATACACCTTGTGCGGCGAGCGTTCTGAGATCCGGTGTGCCAAGACTGGGGTCAACCACCGCGACCCCGCGGAGACGGTCGGGCGCTGCTGCCAGGGCGTGCAGCATCGCTCGATTGTCGAGTCCATGAGCGGACGGCTGAACGAGCACTCCACGGTTGAGATGCAAGGAGTCGAGTAGCCGAAGATAGGCCGATGGCGTGTATTCAGGCGGGGTGTAAGTGCGCTCCCCCTCGAGGGGGAAGCGCCCGTACGGCCCGAATACATGACAGTGGCAGTCCGTCGCCCCCGCTGGAACAGGGAAATCAGGTGCCGTTCGTGCGCATGACGGGGAGTTTGTCATGGACGCATTCGCTGCGTCACGCTGTGACGGCCGCTTCGAGGGCCGCCAGCAGGTTTTTTGCTGCCGTTACGCCGAGATTGACGTATGCCGCATCGCTTACGCCGCCGACATGCGGTGACAGAACTAGGTTGGGCACGTCGCAGAAAGGATGCCCCGGAGTGAACGGCTCGACTTCGAAGCTGTCCAGCCCTGCGGCATAGAGCTTTCCGGACGTGAGAGCTTCGATCAAGGCGGGCTCGTCCACTAAGCCGCCGCGCGCTGTGTTGACGAAGATGGATCCGTCCTTAAAGCGGGTCAACGTGTCGCGATTGATCATCTTCCGATTCTCGTCAGTAAGGGGGCAGTGCAACGAAACGACATCCGATCGCGTATAGAGCTCATCCAGCGACACGAGTTCTACGCCTTCGGGTGCCGACGTCGCGAACGGATCAAAGGCCAGCACCTTCATGCCCATGGCTACGCCGATCGCCGCGGTCCGTCGGCCGATCTCACCGAACCCGACGATACCAAGCGTACGGCCGTTCAGTTCGATCGTCTTGTACGTGGCCTTGTCCCAAAACCCGCCACGCATTCTGGAGTTCAGGTGAATGACTGATTTCGCGCACGCGAGGATGAGTCCCCAAGCATGCTCGGCAACCGCGGCGGCATTGGCTCCCACAGCAGCCCGCACCAAAATTCCCCGTTGCGCTGCAGCATGTCGGTCGACTACGTCCACGCCGCTGCCATGGCGAGAGATCACGCGCAACCCCGGCGCGGCGTCCATCATCGCCGCCGTGATCTTTCCATAGCGTGCAATGATCGCGACAGGGTTGTGCTGCGCTGCTAAAGCGATGACTTGATCTTCGGTGGGCTGCTTGCCTGCAAGAACTACTTCAAATTCCTGGAGAAGATCCAGGGCAGGCTGAGCCAGATCTGCACCGGTGATTAGGACGACGGGCTTCTGTTGAGTATTCACGAGCGATTTCCCATGCCGGCTGACTCGGGGTTGAGCCGCCTCCGATCAAAATTTTGGCGTTTTGCGAACACAAGTGCCACTTCCAATTGCGTCGGTAGGTATAATTTAATGTCATTTCTAGCGACATGGCGGCTATGGCTCGACGTATCCCCCCCCTCAATCCGTTACGGGTGTTCGAAATCGTTGCGCGCACCAACAATCTGACGCTCGCCGCCCAGGAACTTCACGTATCCCAATCCGCAGTCAGTCGCCAAATTGCGGTGCTGGAGGGCTACCTTGGGGTTGAGCTTTTCAAACGCGAGCGACACGGTGTGACGCTTACGAAGCACGGGGAGACGTACGCCAGCGAAGTGCTTCCAGCATTTGACTCGATTGCGGCAGCCACCGCGCGCTTGCTACGCAATTCCTCACAGGGCGCGCTACGGGTTCGTACCTATACGACCTTTGCTGCCAAGTGGTTACTCCCTCGCCTGCCCGCCTTTCAGGAGCAGCATCCCAGTATCGAGGTGCGGATCGACAGCGCCATACCCGACGTTAACTTTGACCGCGACTCCGCTGACGTTGCCATACAGTTCGGGGACGGTGGCTGGCCACGGGTCAATAGCGACCTGCTGTTCCATGACGAAATCGAGCCGGTTTGCACGCCTGAGTATCTTAAGACCCACCGTGGCCCACGGGGGAAATTGGACGCACTGCTGAAACACCGCCTTCTTGTGTCTCATTACCGCCGCACCGACTGGGACGAATGGCTTGAGTTCGCAGGAATGACCGAACTGGCTTCTGGCAGCGAACGCATGAGTTTTGGCAGTTCCGTGTTGACTTGGCAGGCCGCCCTTGACGGAATGGGGATCGCAATTGGCCAGGCCCCCATGCTGAAGGCGGAACTGGACTCCGGACGGCTGGTTCGACCCTTCGCCAAGCCTTGGAGCCGCCAGAAGGCGTACTACCTCGTGCGCCCTCAGGTGCAACGCGAACCGAGGAAGATCGCTGCATTCCGAGAGTGGCTTCTTGACACCGTAGCGCGGGAAATGGCCTAAGTGGCAAGTACATAGGCCGTTGTCGATGGTTGTCCAAATGTTCGCAACCGAGTGGTTCTGGTTTAGGTATTACCTTATGTTCTAGCTGGATTCGAAACTCGAAGTTCACAACTATCTCTGAATGGACCATCCTGATACCTGTCAACGGTCCCAATCAGAGAGACAGAAATGAACTTTGAACTTAGCGAAGAGCATCAGGCATTTGCGGAATCTGTGCGACGCTTCGCACAAGACAAGCTTGCTCCCGGTGCGCTCGAGCGTGCACATTCCGCCCAGTATCCTTGGGATGCTGCACAGATGCTGGCAGAGCAAGGGCTGCTTGGCATTGCATTTCCTGAGGAAGACGGGGGCCAGGGCGGCACTCTCATGCATGCGGTCATCGCCATCCAGGAAGTCGCCCTAGTCTGTCCAAAGAGTGCAGACATTGTGCAGGCCGGCAACTTCGGCCCCATCCGAACTTTCGTCGAGTACGCATCGGCTGAACAAAAAGCGCGCTTTCTGCCGGACCTGCTGGCCGGCAAAAAACTCATCGCGCTGGGCATGACGGAGCCCGAAGCCGGCTCCGCCGTCACTGAACTCAAGACCTCTGCCCGCCTTGACGGTGATCACTACGTTATTAATGGCAGCAAGATCTTCTCCACGCACAGCCCGGAAGCCGAGCTCTTCCTGATCTACGTACGCTTCGGGCCTGGTGTTGGCGGCATCGGCTCGGTCCTGGTGGAACGTGGCGCCCCGGGCTTCCAGGTCGGTGAGCCGTCGAAGTTCATGAGCGGCGAAGAATGGTGCCAACTCTACTTCGAAGACTGCCACATCCCCAAGGAAAATCTTCTGCTGGGCGAAGGCGGCTTTAAACGACAGATTTCGGGCTTTAATGTCGAACGCCTGGGCAATTCCTCACGCTCGTTGGCATTGGGACGCCACTGCTTCAACATTGCCCGCGAGCACGCCAAGATCCGCAAACAGTTCGGGCGAGAGCTGTGCGAGTTCCAAGGCATTCAGTGGAAGTTCGCTGAGATGGCACTGAAGCTGGAGTCTGCTCAACTGCTCCTCTATCGCGCTGCGATGGAAGGAGAGCACGGCCTGCCCTCCGCGCACAGCACCGCTATGGCAAAGCTTGCCTGTAACCAGGCCGGCTGGGACGTCGCCAACGAAGCCCTGCAAATTATGGGCGGCATGGGCTACAGCCAAGAGTCGATCGTCGAATATTGCCTGCGTCGCATCCGCGGTTGGATGATCGCCGGCGGTTCGATTGAGATGCTGAAGAATCGTATCGCCGAAGGCGTGTTCGAGCGTACTTTCTCGCAACGCCCGCCCAAAGCAAGCTGACCTCTGCGCATAAGCCCGATTCAAATAAAACAACCGGAGACACTTATGATTAACAAGCTCGGCGGCGCTTCGGTGCTCGCGATGGCGCTGCTCGTTCCTATGTCGGTCAAGGCACAAGCAGCCGCCCCTTCATATCCCAACAAGCCTGTTCGCATTCTTGTCGGGTATCCGGCAGGCGGCCCCACCGATCTAACGGCCAGGATGATCGCAGCAAAGCTTCAGGCGTCGATGGGCCAATCGTTCGTCATCGACAACAAGCCCGGCGCGGGCTCGAACGTCGCGTCTGAAATGCTGGCCACAAGCCCGGCCGACGGCTATACGCTGATGATCGCAGCGGCGCAACTGACGTGGAATAGCGTGCTGTACAAAAACATCCGCTATGACGCCATCAAGAGCTTTGAGCCGATTTCCCGACTGATGTCGGCTCCTGCGGTGCTCGCCGTCAATCCGGCGAAAGTGAATGCCAAGACTGTCTCGGAGTTGGTTGCGCAAGCAAAGAAGGAGCCTGGCAAGTACACGTTTGCGTCATCGGGGCCGGGTTCCGTTCCGCATATTGCCGGCGAATTGCTGAAGAGCAAAGCCAAAATCGATCTTCTTCACGTGCCTTACAAGGGCAGCGGCCCGGCGGTGAACGCAGTGCTTGGCGGCGAAACCGACATGTACTTCATGACGGTACTCAGTTCCATGCCGTACTTCAAGAGCGGCAAGCTTCGTCCAATTGCAGTGACCTCCAATCACAGAATCCCCCAATTGCCGGACGTTCCGACCATGGCAGAGGCGGGTGTTGCCGGTGTGGAGATTGATTCGTGGAACGGTCTCTTTGCACCTGCGGGCACACCAAAGGAGATTGTGGAAAAGCTCGGCAAGGAAGTCCGAAAGGTCATGGAAATGCCGGATGTTCGCAAGGCGTTCGAAGAGCAGGGGGCGACGGTCGTGGGTAGCACGCCGGCAGAGTTCTCCGCTTATCTGAAGAAAGAGGTTTCCCTGGGAACGACTTTCGCGCGCTCCATCAACCTGAAGTTGGATTGAAAGAGATGAACCGCAATTTTGCTCTTAAGCTGATCACTCCCTTGGCTCTGGCGTTAGGCTGTGGTGCCGCGAAGGCCGAATCGCCTGCCGACTATCCGACTCGACCGGTTCGAATTGTGGTCGGTTACCAAGCAGGCGGCCCGACGGATGTTGTGGCTCGACTGGTGGCCAAACAGCTTCAGTCGACGCTGGGGCAGCCGTTCGTCGTGGACAACAGGCCCGGCGCCGGATCGAATATCGCGTCCGACCAGGTGGCGTCTGCGAAGCCCGATGGATACACACTGCTCTTTGCGGCCGCTCCGATTGCCTCGAACGGTTTCGTCTACAAGAACCTGAAATGGAACGTCAAGACGAGCTTCGAACCCATTTCGCAGATCATGTCGGCGCCAGCGATTTTGGCGGTAAGCCCGACGCTGCCCGTGCAAAATCTGGCAGAGCTGATCGCTCTTGCCAAGAAGCAGCCGGGCAAGCTTTCGTTCGCATCAACAGGCAATGGCGGCACGCAGCATTTGGCTGGCGAGATGCTGAAGCAGCAGGCCGGTATCAGCTTGATTCACGTTCCTTATAAGGGCGCCTCCAGCGTGATCACCGATTTGGTCGCTGGCAATGTATCAATGGCCTTCATGACCTCCATATCCGCGATGCAGTATTTCAAGAGCGGTCAGGTGCGTCCCATTGCTGTGGCGTCTCCAAAGCGCCTTGCCGTATTGCCTAACGTGCCAACCATGGCAGAGGCTGGTCTGGCTGGCTTCGATGTTGACTCCTGGAGCGGGCTGTTTGCTCCCGCAGGCACGCCCAAGCCCATCATTGAGAAGCTGCAGCAAGCCGCCATAAAAGCTGCTGGCGCACAGGAACTGCGCGACAATCTTCTGCCGCAGGGTGCAGTGCTGGTGGGCAACACTGCGACCGAGTTCAAGGCATACATCGACAAGGACGTCGATCACATGTCGAAAGTTTTCAAGACCGTAAAAGTAACACTGGATTAACTATGAACACGACCGCCACCATTCAGCCGGATGCTTCTCTCGCACAGGCTCTGCTGGCCCCGCGCAGCGTGGCACTGTACGGTGCATCGGACGACACTGCCAAGACCGCTGGCCGGCCGCTCAAGTTCCTGCGTGCTGCGGGCTTCCAAGGCAAGGTCTACCCGGTCAATCCGAATCGTCATACTGTGCAAGGTGAGACTGCGTATCCGAGCTTGGCAGAGCTGCCCGAGGTCCCGGAACACGTCTTCATCCTGACGCCAACCCATACGGTGCTCGATGCTGCGCAAGAATGCGCGCGAATCGGCGTGAAGGTGGTGACTATTCTAGCCAGCGGCTTTTCCGAATCTGGCCCGGAAGGTGCAGAGAGGGAAGCCGCCCTGGCTGAGCTCAGCCGGACCACGGGACTGCGGATTCTCGGTCCGAGCAGTTTGGGTGTCGTCAATCCGCGGTCTGGACTCGTCCTCACCGCCAATGCCGCCTTTGCCGAGCCCGAGCTTCCTCAGGGACGTGTGTTCGTGGCAAGTCACAGCGGTAGCATGATTGGGTCGCTGGTGTCGCGTGGCAAGGCACGCGGCGTCGGCTTTGCTGGTCTGGTGTCGGTGGGCGGTGAAGCCGATCTTTGTGTTGGAGAAATCTGCGCCGCCACGCTCGATGACCCGAAAATCGGTGGCTATCTGCTGTTCCTTGAGAGCCTGCGACACGGCGACAAGCTGCGTGCATTTGCCGTCGAAGCCGCGAAGCGGGGTAAGCCGGTCATCGCGTACAAGCTTGGCCGGTCTGCGGCTGCGGCCGAAATGGCGGCGACGCATACCGGGGCGCTTGCTGGCGAGGATGATATCGCCGATGCCTTCCTCAAGGATCTCGGTATTGCTCGCGTCGGCGTCTTGGAGGCGTTGCTGGAAACTTTCCCTCTTGCCGAGCGGATTCCTCTGACCGGGAGCGCCGGGACGGTCAAGCGCGTTGGGGTGGTGACAACGACCGGTGGCGGTGCTGCCATGGCGGTTGACCAGCTCGGAATCCGCGATGTCGTGGTGGAACCGGCTTCGGCGGAGACACTTGCGAAGCTGGAGGCGGCGGGCATTGCTGTCTCGCCGGGTCGAGTGCTTGACCTGACGCTGGCTGGTACCAACTATAGCGTCATGAAAGGCGCATTGGATATCATGTTTGAAGCGCCGGAGTTCGACTTGGTACTTGCTGTCGTCGGCTCGTCGGCCCGATTCCAACCTCAGCTTGCCGTTAAGCCGATCATCGACAGCGCGACAAGCTCCAAGCCTCTCGCAGCGATGTTAGTGCCGGATGCGCCTGAAGCGCTGGCGTCCCTGACCGCGGCTGGCGTTCCGTGTTTCCGTTCCCCGGAAGCCTGCGCCGACGCTATCGCATCGCTGTTTGCGCGACGTGCGCCTGGCGCTCAGCCGAGCGTGAAAGCGTCGACCACTGATACTCGTACGCTGAGTGAGTCCCAGGCCTACGAGGTTCTCGACTGCATCGGCGTGCCCCATGCCCCTGCGGTCACCATGCCCCTGCAAGGCCCTGCCACGGCGCTCTCGTTTGACTTTCCCGTAGTCGCCAAAGTGTGCTCGGAAGAAATTCCTCACAAGACCGAGGTTGGTGGCGTGGTCCTTGGTATTCAGGATCAGGCCGGTCTGGAGAAGGCGCTTGCGACGTTGCGTACCAACCTCGCCGAACGAGCGCAGGGGAAGCGTTGCGAAGAAGTGCTGGTCCAGCCAATGACGAAGGGGCTTACCGAGGTTCTTATTGGGTATCGCATCGACCCCGAAGCGGGTCCGATCATTATGCTGGCAGCCGGTGGAATCTGGGCCGAAGTGGCCCGAGATCGCAGCATTCGCTTGGCTCCAGTAAGTGTGGGTACGGCGAAGGACATGATTGCCGAAGTCAAGGCCTTGAAGACGGTGTCGGGACTTCGCGGGCGCCAGCGGGGCGATCTGGATGCATTGGCACAAGCCGTTTCTGCGTTATCGCAGCTCGCGGTCAAGCCAGAGCTGAACATCATTGAAGCTGAAGTGAATCCAATGATGGTTCTGCCGGAGGGGCAGGGCGTCGTTGCGGTTGATGCTCTAGTTCTTCGCTCGTGACAACCAAAGTCGACTCCACTCCTGCGGTCGATCCGAGCGCCTTGATTGCTCGGATCGAGTCGCTCGGGCAGCTTTACCGGTTCCGCGTGCAGGATCGAGACGTCGTTTGGCGGCGGTTCGGCAAGGGGCGGCCGCTGGTGCTTTTGCATGGCGGCCACGGTAGCTGGCTGCATTGGATTCGGAACATCGAGCCACTGATGGCGCACCACGAGCTTTGGGTGGCAGATCT
This sequence comes from Cupriavidus sp. IK-TO18, assembly GCF_015549295.1. Classification (NCBI taxonomy): domain Bacteria; kingdom Pseudomonadati; phylum Pseudomonadota; class Betaproteobacteria; order Burkholderiales; family Burkholderiaceae; genus Cupriavidus; species Cupriavidus sp. IK-TO18. Next base: position 27,952 of record NZ_JADGMP010000018.1, on the reverse strand, counting down.
ACCTGGCTTTGGCGACTCCGACTCATTGTCGGGCGATCCGCACGCCGCTGACCGATTAGAGCACCTTGTGTCGGCGGTGTGCGCCTGTGTGGAGCGCATTGGGATCCAAGGCGACCCTATCCAGCTCGCGGGATTTTCATTTGGCGGGCTTGTCGCGGCCAACGTGGCGGCCCGCTGCGGCAACGTATCAAAGCTCGCGCTTCTTGGGCCAGCCGGGCACGGAGGTCCGCGTCGGCAGACGATCGCGATGAAGGACTGGCGCAGCGACAACCCCGAGGAAGCGACGCAAGCATTGCGGCACAACCTCGCCGCGCTCATGCTTTACGACCATCACAGTATCGATCCGACGGCGATGCTAGTGCATGAGCGAGCCTGCCGGGCGACGCGTTTTCGCAGTAAAGCTTTATCCAGACAAGGAAGCCTGGCGGAATCCCTTAGTCGTTTCCACCGGCCGACGCTATTCGTGTGGGGCGAGCATGATGTGACAGCAATTCCGCTCGATGCGGCATCACAGCTTTCCGCTGATGCGCCCTATCGCGACTGGTGTCTGATTCCGGGAGCCGGCCACTGGGTTCAATATGAAAGGCCCCAAGAAGTGAACCAGCTACTTCTGCGCTGGTTCTCTTCGATAGAGTAGCGACCTGATCAAGGACGAACGAGATGACCAATGCAGTCTCGCTGACGCTCATGATGTCGGAAGTTGCCCGGGAAGCGTTCGGTGCACGCATAAGCGCGGTACTCAAAGAGTTGCCGCACCGGTTTGTGACGCCCAGGGCGGTGCTCAATAGTGGCCCGGAAGACAGCGCGAATGTCGCATTCCTGACACGAGACGTGACTGGCAATTCCGGCAAGACCCAACTGGCACCGTCGCTGGTCGAGTTCTACGATGCGATGCGCGCATCGGCAAAGCTAACCTGGTTGCAGTCGCATGCGGCGGGAGCGGATCGCCCCATCTACGCCGAATTGAGACAGCGTGGCGTGACGGTTACTACGGCTTCCGGAGCGAATGCTGGCGCCGTTGCTCAGATGGCGTTTCTCGGGGTGCTGGCTATCGCCCGTCGGCTACCACAGCTCATGGATGCACAGCGTCGGAAGAGCTGGGAGCCGTTACTGGGGGAACGAGCGCCTCACGACCTGAAACGGCAGACCGCCGCAGTTGTCGGACTGGGCCCTATCGGACTCGAAGTGGCGCGCCTGCTGGACGCTATCGGCATGCACGTCATCGGCATGAGCCGCCGCATCAGAAGCGTTCCAGGACTCGCCGAGACTGTTAGCTTTGCGGAACTCGAGAGCGTGCTCCCGAAGGTTTCGGTAGTTGTTCTTGCCTGCCCGCTGACGGATATCACACGCGGATTGCTGAACCGCAAGACACTTGCTTTGTTGCCCGCAGGTTCGATACTCGTCAATGTGTCGCGAGGCGAAGTTGTCGTTGAGAGCGACCTGATCCAGTGCCTGCAAGACGGGCATCTCGGCGGGGCGTTTCTTGACGTATTTGAGAAGGAGCCTTTGAGTCCCGATTCGGCACTCTGGACTCTTCCGACTGTAATGATCGCCCCCCATACGGCTGGTCACACGACGGGACACTATGCAGAGGTAGGGGAGATATTCCTCGACAATCTCACCCGTTGGCGTGATGGGCTGACTCTTCGAAACACAGTTGCGTAACTTACATCGTTAGGAGAACACATGTCCTCGTCCGATCTGAAACTGCCATCGCTTCGCGACCAAGTGTCGCCCGAAGAATGGAAGGCACGTGTGGATCTGGCCGCGTGCTATCGGCTTTTCGACCTCTACGGCCTTTCCGACCTCACAGCGAACCATATCTCTGCTCGCGTTCCGGGAGAAAACGCCTTTCTGATCAACCCATATGGCATGCTCTACGAAGAAATCACCGCCTCGTCCCTGATCAAGGTCGACGAAAGTGGCGAGATCCTCTTCAGCCCCGACTTCGGTGATTTGAAGTATGGGGTTAATCGCGCCGGCTATGTGATTCATAGCGCGATCCACGCCGCCAGGCCGGATGTTGGCTGCGTAGCGCACACACATACCGTAGCGGGTATGGCGGTCTCGACGTTGGCCTCTGGAATTCTTCCCCTGACGCAGACGTCAATGCGTTTTTCGAGCGCTGCCTATCACGCGTTCGAGGGCATCGTGCTGGATGAGCGAGAAAAGGAATCGCTACTGCGCGATATGGGCGATGAGAACTACCTGGTCCTAAGGAATCATGGCCTCCTGGTGGCCACGACTACCACTGCGGAAGCCTTCAACGCCATGCATCGCTTCGAGCAAGTTTGCAAGGCGCAAATTGCAGCTCTCGCATGCGGTCAACCGCTCACGACCGTGCCGGCTGAAATCGTTGAAGATACGCGGAAGAACTACTTGCCCGGGACGCGGCGTCCCTTTGGGGTGATGGAGTGGCCGGCGATGTTGCGCAAGCTCGATCGTATCGACCCCAGCTACAAGGGTTGACGCGTAGCTTCCAGGCGTCGTTCGGGAAGCCCACCTAGAATAGCGGTGTGGTAGCAGCGGCGAGCTGTGCTTGCCGCTTTGTCAGTTTGCGGTGAAGCTATTACACCATTGGCATTATGTTGTGTTGGCTAGCTGGCGTTTGTAGGCGAGACGCCGGCGATCCAGATGTGCAGTGTAGTGAGACACACCGCTAGCCCACACGCCATCAGGCCAAAAGCGATTTGCTCGCCGACAAAGTTTGCGATATTGCCCATCAGCAAATGGCCCAACGGCATGGTGCCGAGATAGGCCATTCCATAAAGTCCGACGATTCCCCCGCGCAATTCATTTGGGCAATCCCGCTGTAGTGTTGAGTTTGTGGTCGTGGCGAAGAATGTGAGAGCCAGACCGAGTCCAGCAAAACACGCGCCAGCCAGCCAGGGCGAAGAAGCCAACGAAACGCCAGCCAGGGCCATCACCGTCAGCCATGGTGCTGCTGCGTGTATGCGCATCGAACTGCGCGGGCTAAGCAACCGGGAAGACAGCAGTATGGCTGCCATCATTGCCCCGGCGCCAGCGCAAGAAAAAAAGACGCCAGTGAACTTCGCTGCATTGCCGAACCGATGGGCTGCCAGCACTGGTATTAGCGTCTGGTAAGACCCGCCCAGAAGCCCCAGGACCGCCAGGGTGGGCAAACACTGCCGAGCGATCTTATTGCCGCGCGCATATGCCACCGCCATGCGAAAACCTGCGCTTTTCTTCGGGGCTAAGGCCTGCTCAGCGGTGGGCAACGACCCGATACACAGCAGCATTGTGGCGAGTCCGACAATGTTCAGCGCGAATCCACCAGTTGCTCCAAGTCGCAGGAAAGCGTATGAGGCAATGACTGGCCCCACCATGCGGCCAACGTTGAAGACGAGAGTGTTAAGAGCAATCACGCTTGGCAGAGAGCTCTTGTCTTGCAGCGTGGTGGTCAACAGCAATTGACGGGAAGGCATTTCCATAGCGCTAAGGACGCCGCAAACAAGCGACGCGCCGATGACCAATTCCTCGCGAAGCCATCCTGCAAGATTTGCGGCCAAGAGACAGGCAGCGAGGAACAGCGCGCAAAAGAGAATGCGCAAGGCTGTAACACGTGCTGCCGTCGGATTGAGCCGAGACCCAAAAATCGGCGCTACAAACAAAGCAGGCCCGTAGAGCAAGAAATTCAACAGACCTAACTGCCAAGCTGCATGCGTCTGTTCCCAAAGCAGCAGGTTCAGCGTGATATTTTGCGTCCAGCTCCCCATGACGGAGGCCGTCTGGCCACATAGGTAACGTCGAATTGCTGGTTCAGCGAGAGCGGGGAAGGGGCCTGAAGAGGCAGACTTGAGTGCGGTCATTGGCTATGCGGGGCCAATGCCAATCCGCTGACGGAAGTGGCGTTGTGCTCACATTCACGCATTGTAGATTCATAATGATATTATGAATACGTCAGCGACGGCACTTTTCTTTGAGGGCCTGGCTCGGTGCCGGAACGGCGGCAGCCTCCGGCGTTGCTGTAACATGTGCGCCTTGCAATTATTTTGAGCCGCGGGCCCCGGTCGGTCCGGGCACCTTGGGAGAAAGGGAAGGCAGATGGCCAGGCAGAAGACAACCGACGTGGACCGCTCAGTCAATGCGGTCGGCCGAACACTTTCCATCTTGGATGCCTTCCTGCAGCATGAAGGCCCGTTGACCCTTTCCGACCTGGAAAGCGAGACAGGGCTGTTCAAGAGCGTCATCCTGCGCTACATGCTCTCGCTTGAACCCATGAATTATGTTGTCAAGCGGCCAGACGGCCGCTATCAACTTGGGGCTCGCGTTTTCGAACTTGGTATCCGCTACGAGCAGACATTTAACCTCTCGGAGCATGTCATGCCCGTGCTGGAGGCGCTCATGCGTGAAACGGAGGAGAGCGCATCCTTCTACATTCGCGAGGGCGACAGTCGTATCTGTCTGTTGAGGAAGGACTCACCGCAGCACCTGAAGGCGAGCATTGCCCCGGGAACGAGGTTGCCGATGGATGACACGGCAACCGCCGAGGTATTGCGGATCTTTTCGACACCCGTTGATTTCGCATGGTCTGTCAAGAACTGCATCTTCACTTCTGCCCGCAAGGTCAATCCCGTCACGGCCGGGCAGCAATTGACTTCGTCGATGTCGGCACCCGTGCTGCGGCACGGCAACACGCTTGCTGGTGCATTGACGATCTCGGGACCTGTTGGCCGTTTCGATCCGGCCGTCAAAGCTACCCAAAACCTGTTGTTTGATTCCGCTAAGGAACTCTCGAAGTCCCTAGGCGCTAGCGTATAACGCAGTAAAGTTTTATCTCCATCCCAAAGGGCGGCCACTAGCCGCCCTTTTTTCCCTTCTGGCCCGCTGACTCTACAGCGCAGGGCCGTCGCGTCGCGCTCGTACGGGCGCTTTGTAATGAACCATCCAGGTGCGTCGCGCACCGATTTCGCCCACCCCAAGCGACAAGACGCCGCCTGCCGCACAAGCCTAGCGCAACTACCTATTGCGATGCAGTCACGCATCAGCGAGTCTTCCTGGCATCAGTATTGCAATCATAATGCCATTATGAAAATGAAAGACGCGATGGGCGTGTCTTCTTTTTTTGTGGGAGCTAGCATGGCTGATGCACGAAAGAGTGAAGCTGTTCTGAAGTTCGGTTTGCTGCGCGCAGCAGTCGCCGGAGTCTTGGCGATGGGCATTGCAGGCACCGCACAAGCCGATTTGCTGGCCGAAGTAAGGGCCCGCGGCACGCTCGTGTGCGGCACGATGAATACCATCGAACCGATGGGGTACCTGGACCTGAAAAGCAGGAAGGTTGTCGGCTTCGATGTGGATGTTTGTGAGGCGGTGGCGAAGGGCTTGGGCGTTCAGCTAGAGCAGAAGTCGATCGCGCTGGAAGCGCGTATTCCGGAGCTAACGCTTGGACGTGTCGATATTCTTTCTGCTGTCCTGGGGTACACCGAAGAGCGCGCGAAGCAGATCGACTACACGGACTCGCATTTCCAGGTGCCCATCCGCATCATGGTGGCAACCGAGTCCCCGTATAAGAAGATCACTGATCTAAACGGCAAGAAGGTAGGGATGTCGTCAGGATCGACCCCGGAGCATTGGCTGCGCAAGCGGTTTCCTGAAGTCCAGGCCATCACATTCCGCGATACGCCCGCCGTGTTCACAGCGCTCAAGCAGGGAAAGATCGACGGTGAGGGCATCACACAAACGTCAGGTGCCAAGCTGATGGCGGCTGGTGCGGGTGCCTTCCGTTATCTGGACGAGGCGTTGGGCTGGGAACCGAACGGGCTCGGCGTTCGCAAAGGCGAGCCGGCTTTCGTTGCGGCGGTCAACAAGGTACTCGTCCAAATGGAGGCCAGCGGAGAGATGGACCGGATCTGGAACAAATGGCTGGGATCTGGCACGGCGTACAACATCAAGCGCGACAAGCGGCTGACACCGATTAGTCAGGTCAGTGCCGAGTTGAAGACTCAGTAATTCTGGGCGCCTATGGGCGCCTTTGCCCTTTCCAAACTAGCATGAATCAAGTCACTGTTGTGGGCGCCGGGATCGTAGGCCTGGCTACTGCACTGCAGCTCCGCATGGACGGATTTGCAGTGCAAATCATAGACCCCAATGAACCAGCAAGCGGGTGCTCTGCTGGCAACGCTGGCTACCTGAGCGAAGCCAACATCTTCCCGTCGAACTCGACCGAAAGTCTCAAAAAACTGCCGGCGCTGCTCAAAGACCCTCTTGGCCCCTTGACCATCCACGCGTCGTATATTCCACGCTTCTTGCCTTGGGGCATACGGGCGGCGCTGGCCTTGCGTCCGGAACAGCTTTCGAAAACTGTCGAAGCGATGTCGGCCCTAATTCGTCCGGCGATCGAAAGCTACGATTCGCTCTTGCGCGAAGCCAGAGCATCTCATCTGATGGAGCGCCGCGGCGCATTGGCCATCTGTAAGAAACTGGAGACGCTTGAAGCCCGGTCGGCGAAGATTCCCGCGCTGCAGCAGCATCACGTAGCGGTCGAGCGGATATCGAAAGAGCAGGCATTGGAACTCGAGCCAGCAATCTCTCGTGACATTCAGGGAGCGCTGTTCTATCCCAACTCGGGTAGATGTTTGGGACCGCGACGGCTGGGCGAGATGTTCGCTCAGCGGCTTCAAGAAGCTGGTTGTCGTTTCATCAAGGCTTCCATCCATCGAATGGCTCCGACTGCAGCGGGACGGTGGCGGTTGGATTCGGACATTGGCTCCCTGGACACCGATTTGGTTGTCGTATGCGCCGGTCGGCGCTCGGACGCGCTGATGCGTCCTCTTGGCTACAGTGCGCCGCTCATTTCCGAGCGTGGTTATCACCTTATGCTTCCGATGCCGAGCGTCAGCCTGGGCCGTCCTGTTTCCATTGCGGAAGCTTACTTTGTCGCGACTCCGATGGCAGATGGCCTGCGTCTCGCTGGCACAGCAGAGTTCGCCCCTGCCGATGCGCCGATGAATGCCGCAAGGTCAGACATGCTCTTCAAGCTTGCCACACCATACTTCCCCGGTCTGAGTCGAGAGGGTGCCGTTCGCTGGATGGGAGTCCGACCTTCTTTGCCGGACGGCTTACCTGCGATTGGCCGTGCCTCCCGGCATGCCAATCTTTACTACTCCTTCGGCCACGGACATAACGGACTGACGCTGGCGGCCGTCTCTGCGAAGCTTCTCGCTTCGATCGTTTCCGGCCGCAAAGTCCCACAGATCGATTCGCACCCGTACGCGGTCGAACGCTTCAGCCTTTGGAGACGGTCGTGCGGGGAAGCGCGCGGGCACCTCTCAGCATAGCTTTCAGGCACGTAAATTCGACCTGCGATCCATCCCGGTGGGGCCAGCTTCATCGCCACAGCGGGCAGTTTCTAAGAACATGCAACAGCAAGAAGGAGTTCTACATGCAAACTTCAATCGAACGCATTCCCGGCAACGAACGGATGAGCAAGGCCGTGATCGTCAATGGCGCGGGAATCGTCTACTTCAAAGGCGTGACTCCAGCTACCAATTCAGGTCGCACCATCGAAGAGCAGACTACCAGCGTCCTAGAACAGGTCGACAAGCTGTTGGCCGAGGCCGGATCGTCGAAGACAGGGCTGGTCTCGGTGAACATCTGGCTTAACGACATTCGCGACATGGCGGCAATGAACAAGATCTACGACCAGTGGGTGGTGCCTGGACATCAGCCTGTGCGCGCCTGCGTGCAGGCTGCACTTGCACAGCCGCACTATCTCATTGAAGTACAGGTCGTGGCCGTGCGCTCTCCGAACTAATGCCACCCGGCTCGCTATCGTGGCGCCGGCGCTAACGTGTACTGCGCAATTTGATGAAGGAGAATCCAGTGACACAGGTCAATGCAGGAATCGACGCTCAACAGACGGTGATCCGACGTACGGACCTTGCGACCATGTCGCCGCAACAAGTCAGACTGGCCATTCGGTCGTCGCAGTGGACAGGGACAACGCATGGAGCATCGCGAGGACGATTGCAGGCGAACCTCGTGGTCCTGAGTGCGCGGTATGCCTTTGACTTCCTGCGCTTCTGCTTGCGCAACCCTTCTCCGTGTCCGGTCATTGATGTGACGAATCCGGGAGATCCGGAGCCGAAACTCGCCGCGCCCGGAGCTGATGTCCGGACGGATCTCTCACGGTACAAGGTGTACCGCGACGGCCAACTTGTCGAGGAGCGCAGCGACCTAACGAGCGTCTGGCGGGACGACAGTGTGGCGTTTCTTCTTGGGTGCAGTCTTTCGTTCGACGAAGCCCTGGACAATAGCGGCATCGCGATGCCTCACCTGCACAATGAGGATGGTCGCGTAGCTACCTACCGATCCGGAATTGCATGCCAACCAGCCGGTCCATTTTCCGGCCCGATGGTGGTTACAATGCGGCCGGTTCCTACGCCACTGGTTGCACGTGCCGTCCAAGTGACCAGCCGCTATCCGCTTGCACACGGCGCCCCCGTGCATATCGGAGACCCGTCGCAGATTGGTATCCACGACCTGCAAGCTCCAGAGTTCGTTAAGTTTGGTGGCCTCCCAGAAGGGCATACGCCAGTCTTTTGGGGGTGTGGCGTAACGCCACAGGCCGTCGCTTTGGCCGCTGGTGTACCGGAAATGTTCACGCACGCTGCGGGTCACATGTTCGTTACAGACCTGACACTCGACGGCTGGTAAACAAAGGATTGAACGAGGAGCAAGTAGCGGCGCTTGCCGCTTTCGGCGGGAGAAATCGCGGCGTCTAGTCTCCGCGTGTAACGCCTCAAAGATCGAAGTCGGTTTTCGACAGCCGGTGATGCCTGCATAGCGTGCTTGTGGCGCTCGTTCCCGGCGGTGGTCAAGCCGGGGAGGGCGGGGAAATCACCCACCCAGCGGGCGAGCGCTGTTGATCGCGCGCCCCGATATTACTCGGGTCTAATGCCAATGGCCGTGATGGCCTTGCCCATGCGATCGCGGTCGTTCGCCACCAGCGTCTGGAACTCCTGTGGAGTTGTGCTTTTCGGTTGGATGCCGAGTTCCTCGAATCGCTTCCGGACATCTTGCTGCGCCATCACTTCGCGAACCGCTCGGGAAATCTTATCCACGATGGGCGCAGGCGTTCCGGAGCGAATGCAGATTCCCGTCCAGGAGGCGGCTTCGAATGCGATGCCTGCCTCATTGAAAGTCGGGACTTTCGGCAGACTCGGAAGGCGCTCCTTGCTGGCGACCGCGATGGCCTTGAGGCGGTCTCCGGCAAGGAAGCCCGCGACGGTCGATTGCTGGTCGAAGGCGACGTTAATCGTGCCCGCGACCAGGTCACTCATCGCCTGACCGCTCCCTTTGTAGGGGACGTGGTTCATGTTGATGCCAACCTTCGACGAGAACATCTCAGCAGCGAGGTGGCCTGCCGATCCCACACCCGCCGAGCCGTACATGATCTTGCCAGGCTCCTTCTTAGCCAAGGCGACGAACTCGGCGGGCGTGTTCGCCGGCACGCTGGGGTGAGCGAGCAGCACGTACGGGACGCTAGCAATTTGAGTCACTGGAAGGATGTCCTTCGCAGCGTCGAACTTCAGTTGCTTGAACAGATACTTGTGCGTCGTCAGAACACCATTCGTGCAAGCGAACAGCGTGTAGCCATCTGCCGGGGCTCGAAGCATCGCCTCGGTAGCAATAATCCCGCTCGCACCCGGCCGGTTGTCGACCACGATTGTTTGTCCCAGAGCGGCTTTGAGTTTCGGCGCCAAGAAGCGCGCAATGATGTCCGTCGAGCCACCCGGTCCGAATCCTACGATCAAGGTGATCGGCTGTTGGTGTGGAAACTCGGTAGCAAGAGCGCAAACAGGAATCACAAGTTGGAGCGCGGCCGCGGCGAGAAGGGCGGATTTAACCATGAAGCTATCCTCGAAATCAAAGTTAGGCGTTTAGTAAAACCATAATGCCATTACTCTATGCATAATTGGTGCCAAGCGTTGCGGTGATCCATTCCGCCCATAGGCGGCCTTCGCTTGCCATGATGGTCGGTAACTCGCTCGGAATTGGTGCGGGGTCGCGGGTGAGCGCACCGAAGCTGCACTCCCGACCATGTCGGTGCATTACTCTCAAACAAGCTTGGACATGGGCACGATTTCGCCTCCATTTGTTTCCAATGCATTGCGGATGGCGCGTGCCAGTTCCACTGCGCCAGGGGTCTCGCTGTGCACCATGACGACCTGCGCTTGCATGCGCAGCGTTTCACCATCAATGGTCGTAACCGTGCCCGAGTCCAATAGCTGTAGCACACGCTTTGCGGCGACATCATGATCATGGATGATGGAACCTGGCGTTCCGCGGGGGACGAGCAACCCGTTGTTGTCATATGCCCGGTCGGCAAAGAACTTCCGAACCGTACGTAGCCCGTGTTTTATGGCAGCCGCTTCCGTGGCCGTGTTCGGTGTGACGGGAAAAATGATGTCCCGATTGAATGCTGCCACCGCGCCGACCAAGACATCGGCTAGTTCCCGGTCTTTGTACAGGATGTTGCCCAGAGCCCCGTGAAAGCTCAGATGTGATACCCGTGCCCCCTGCTCGCGCGCAATCGCGTCCAGTGCGCCAAGCTGGTATAGCGTTTCCGATTTAAGCGACTTCGCATCGGTCGGCAAACGACGCCGACCGAAATGCCGTTTGTCGTCAAAGCCCGGATGGGCACCAATGTCTACCCCGTTCTTGATGGCCGTTGCAACCGTGTGAGCCATGACATCCGGATCGCCAGCGTGGAAGCCACAAGCAATGTTGGCCGACGAGACGAGCGTGAGGAGAGTGTCGTCGTCACCCATGCGATAGGGACCGAAGGCTTCGCCCATGTCTGAGTTGATATCGATCTTCATGCTGATACCTCTGGTAAGAGTTCAATCAGTGGCTCGCCGAACCCAACGAGCGTTCCCGGGGCAACTAGACATCGCTGAATCGTGCCATTGGAGGGTGCGCGCACCACGCTGTATCGAATTCCGACCTGCAGGATGGCAACGGGATCGCCGATCTTTACGATTTGCCCAGCACGCGCAAGCGGTGCGCTCCGTCCTGGATGCTCGAGTCGCAGGATGCCAACGGTGTCGGCGCTGCAGACCTCGATAGATGCTGGTGCAATGGAAGACGATGGCTCGGGATCAGGCACCGCAGTGGTCTGCTGGACCCGTACGTGCGATCGCATGGACAGATTAGCGGTCTTGAGCTCGATTCCTATCCCCCGGCTCTCGGCGTACGCGGCGAGTTCCACGACACCGACCGCAGACAACTTGTCCAACTCCAGCTCGTCGAGGTCAACGCCATGGCATGGCAAGCGCAGTAGCACGTCGCACCTCCTTGATGTATTCGTCAATCGCTCTCGATGCGCTCAAAGCTTCTTCGACATCAACCTGGACGAAGGAGATGTGCTCTCCGATCCTGGCTTGTGCAAGCCGCCATAGATCGGCACTAATCACAGTCGCAATCTTTGGGTAGCCGCCAGAGACATTGGCGTCCGCCAACTGCACGACAGGCTGTCCACTAGGCGGAACCTGTACAACGCCCGGAATGATGCCGTGGGATCGCATCTCTAGTGGCTGCGTCAGTTCAAGCTTCTGCCCCTGGAGTCGATAGCCGGTCCGGTTGCTTTGTGGCGTGATCTGCCAGGGTGTGGTCCAAAGCTGTTTGCAGGATGCCTCGGTAAATTTCTCGTATTCACCCGCAGGAATGGCGCGAACCGTGACAGATCCCGATGCGCTGCCTGGAGCCAGACGATGCTCTGGAGGGATGATCCCAAAGTTGCCGCGCCGTAGCGGGCAATCATTGACGGTCAGCACATCACCTCTACGCAATTGCCGGCCTTCATAGCCCCCGATCGCGCCGCGCATCTGCGTACTGCGCGAGCCGAGTACCGGTGGAACGTCTATGCCTCCGGCGATACAAAGATAGGCCCGCGCGCCGTGGACTGGGCGCTTCAGCATCAGTTCTTGGCCTTCTTTGGCAGTCGTCGCCCACCAAGGCAAGAGTTGTGTTCCGTCCAAGCTGGCGTCAAAGTCCGCGCCAGCGACTGCAAAACTAGTCTCGCGCAGGAACCGGATCTTGAACGGTGTCAGGGTGATCTCGAGACCCGCTGCATTGGGATCGTTCCCAAGCATTTCGTTGCCAAGGGTAAGGGCCAGCCGGTCCATCGCACCAGCGGTACCGACGCCATAACGTCGCTGCCCATACCGGCCGAGGTCCTGGACGGTGGTCAAGGCTGCGGTGGAAAGCACTTCGATCATTCGTCGATCCTCTCGATGCGAAAGCGCACCGTATCACCGGGTGCGATCAGCGCAGGAGGCGAAGCATCCGCATCGAACACGCTCCGGGTTGCCCGCCCAATGATGTGCCAGCCCGTCGGTCCTGCGGCGGATGTCACACCGGTCTGGTTCCCTCCAATCATCACGCTGCCCGCCGGGGCACTGAGAATCGGGACGGCACGCCGCGCCATAAAGAGGGACGCGGGCAGGCCACCGAGGTAAGCAAAGCCTGGGGAACTGCCGAGCGCATAGGCGACAAAGTCGGTTTCGGCATGTCGAACCGCAGTTTCCCGGGGCGACAGTCCAGCGTGGCTGGCAAGCGCGGCAAGATCCGGCCCCATTTCGCCGCCGTAGACCACGGGGATTTCAACGACCTTGCCTGCGCGCGTCCTCGGCTTCGCGCGCGACCATTCGAAGAGTAGGCGCGCCTGCAACCTCGTACTTTCCAGCCGGAACGGGTCGTAGATCACCAGCAAGTTCGTCATGCCAGCGACGATCTCGAGCACGCCTTTCCAGCGCTGAACCTCGTCGGCTAAGCCCCAGACGAGTCGCTGCGTATTGAGCTCAAGTTCTCCTTCAGCCTCAAGCAGCAGCGCACCTTCGCCAACCCTGCTCACCTTCGCCGGCGCGGAGCCGGTCGCGTCTGCAAAGGGCGGGGGGTGTTCATGAGAAGGGAGTTCGTTGTCGGTCATGTGGATCCTCCGTGGCAAGCGCGAGATGGCCCGCTCACGAAATCATAATGTCATTATGAAATCAAAATCCAATCTTTTGCGACCGGGGCTAACCCTCGCTTTAGGTCGGTGCGATGTGCACAGAAGAAGTGCGCCGATCGCTGAAAACGTGCATGTCCCCCGGCATCAATGTGTCCTTTGCGACACTTTAACCCCGCGAAAACCCCTAGGGTGTTGCCAGTCAGGATGTGGCACGATTGCTGCAAAAGAAAAATCATAATGGCATTATGAAAACGTTCCATAGGAGTAGTGAAATGGCTTTGCACCCCCAACTCTCTCGGCGCCTTCGCCTGTTCCTTCTAGGTATAGGCGTCGCATTGACCGGTACGGCTCACGCTGACCGGTTGGCCGACATCAAGGCAAGAGGGACCCTGATTTGCGGCACGTTGTCTACTAGTCAGCCCCTCGGCTATCAGGATCCCAAGACCCGCCAGATCGTGGGCTTTGATGTCGAAACCTGTGCAGCGGTGGCCAAGCACTTGGGTGTGAAACTCGAGCACCGACCCTTGAGCGTGGAATCGCGTATTCCAGAACTGGCCCTGGGTCGCGTCGACATCGTGGCCGCCGCGCTGGGCTACACCAAGGAGCGCGCCCGCCAGATCGCGTTCTCAGACATTCACTACCAAGTCCCCATCAAGCTGGTAGTCCCGGTCGATTCTTCCATCAAGGATGTCAGCCAGGCGAAGGACATCAAGATCAGCACCGTCAAGGGCTCGACGCCAGAGCTCTACGCCAGGCGCCTGCTGCAATCCGCAGAAATCGTGACCTTCCAGGACTCGCCGACCGCGTTCCTCGCCCTGCAACAGGGCAAGGCGCAGGCTTTCGCGATCGCCCAAATGTCCGGCGCCCGCTACGTGAACGAGTCCAGCGGCAAGATGAGATTCGTCGACGGGCAATTGCATTGGGAACCGACCGCGTTGGGCGTGAAGAAGGGTGAGCCTGCTTTACTCGCTGCGGTCAACACGGCGCTCGCGAAAATGGAAAAGGAAGGCGAGCTTGATGCCATGTGGAACAAGTGGGCTGGTCCCCAGACCCCCTTCAACATCAAGCGGGAAAAGAAGCTGACGCCGCTCTCAGCGGTTGAGTAACCCATATGCGGGGTTGGCCGAACGCCAGCCCCGCCAGCCTTCCGAGTTAGTCATGGAACCACTAGATTTTTCTTTCCTCCATGAGGGGCCTTATGTACGATGGCTGCTCATGGGCGGCCTGCGGACCATAGGCCTGTTTCTGTCCTCATGGATTTGCGGATTCGCTCTTGCACTCATCATCGTTGCATTGCGGTCTTCGACCATCAAGGTCGTGGAAAAGCTTTGCGAGGCGTTCGTAGGCTATCACCGCAACGTGCCCGGTCTCGTCCAGATCTTCTTCTGGTACTTCGGCATCTCGCAAATCTTGCCAAACTCCTGGCAGGTCGCAATCAACGCCAGCAATGGCGAACTGATCTTCGCGCTCATCGCGCTGTCGCTCAATACTGCGGCCTACATGTCGGAGGACCTGCGCAGCGGCATCCGATCGCTACCACCGACCCAGCTTGAGGCAGCGCGCGCGTTGGGACTGAGTTACGTGCAGGCTGTGCGTCGCGTGATCCTGCCGCAAGCGGTGCGGGTGTCCGTGCCGCCCCTAGTCAATCAGTCGTTGAGCCTATTCAAATCGACCAGCCTCGCAATGGTCATTGGTGTGGCGGAAGCAACGTACGTCACCAAGCAGATCGAGAACGAAACGTTTCACACGTTCGAGGCTTTCGCGATCGCGTCCATCTTCTACCTGTGCGTTTCGTTCCTGATCATGGGACTCGGCAGCTTCGCCCATCAACGGCTTGACATGACAGCGAAGGGGGCACGATGAACGAAATTCTCCATATTTTGCAGGAGTACGGGCTGATATTCCTGCTCGGGCAATTTCCGGAGGGTCCCCTCGGCGGCCTAGCTCTGACGTTGTGCATGGCAGTAGCAGGTCTCGTACTGGCGTTCCCATTGTCCGTGCTGATCGGTGTCGCCCGCACAAGCCCAATCAAGGCGTTTGCCTTGCCGGCGGTTGCATTCACAACGGTGGTGCGGGGGCTCCCGGTCCTAATGCTGATCTTCTGGGCCTATTTCATCGTCCCGGTGCTTGTGGGCCGCAGCGTATCCGGGGTAACGACAGTCATCTGTGCGTTGATCGTGTATGAGGCAGCCTTCCTTGGTGAGGTCATTCGCGCGGGCATCCTTGCGGTTCCCCGCGGACACGTGGAGGCAGCGCGATCACTCGGTATGTCCTATTGCCGAACTCTGTGGCGGGTGGTCCTGCCGCAGGCGCTAAGAAGCATGACCCCTAGCATCCTGAATCAGTTCATCAACCTGATCAAGAACACCTCGCTGGGCTACATCATCAGCGTCAACGAACTGACGTATGCCGCGTACCAGGTCAATGGGCAGCTATTGAACAAGCCGTTCCAGGTCTACCTGATCCTCGCCGCGTTCTATTTCATCGTTTGCTATTCACTTAACCTTGGCGTGAAGCGTCTGGAAACTGGTCGACGTTCCCCCCGCAAGTTCAGCGCCGTACCTATAGGAGCAACCGTCCAATGATCCGCTTCAACAATGTCAACAAGTGGTACGGGGACTACCACGCGCTTAACAACGTCAACGAAAACATCGACAAGGGCGAGGTTGTGGTCGTCTGCGGTCCCTCCGGCTCTGGAAAGTCGACACTGATTCGCACCATCAATCGACTCGAACCGATTCAGAAAGGCGAGATCTTCGTGAACGGTGCCGATGTCCATCGCAAGGACGTCAACATCAATCGCCTGCGCAGCGAGATTGGATTCGTGTTCCAGCAGTTCAACCTGTTTCCGCATATGACCGTGCTGCGAAACATCATGCTGTCGCCGATGGATGTGCTGAAGGTTTCCCAAGCCGAAGCTCGCGATCGCGCTATGGCGTTACTGGACAAGGTGGGCCTCGCACATAAGGCCGATGCCTATCCTCCGCAGCTCTCTGGCGGGCAACAGCAGCGCGTCGCTATCGCCCGGGCTCTGGCCATGCGTCCTCCGGTCATGCTCTTCGACGAGCCAACGAGCGCCCTGGACCCAGAAATGGTGGGAGAGGTACTGCAGGTCATGAAGCAGCTTGCCTTGGAGGGCATGACGATGGTGTGTGTGACTCACGAGATGGGGTTCGCGCGCGAGGTGGCAGACCGGGTCATCTTTATGGATCAGGGCCAGATCCTCGAATGCAACAAGCCTGAGCAGTTCTTCGCTGCACCGGAACATCCTCGCGCGAAGAAGTTTGTCGCCGATATTCGCCACGTATAAAACCCGGCCGATCGCGATCTGTCCAGCAGGGTTGCGACGCAATCGGCCCACACTCAATCTAGTTGAAGTTGACAATCATGCTCCAGTTTGCAGAACGACTTAACCGAATCAAACCGTCGCCTAGTTCGATGGCCGGCCAGCGCGTCCGGGAACTCTGTGCCCAAGGTCGCAACGTCATTGGTTTGACGGCAGGTGAACCGGATTTCGAAACCCCCGAGCACATTCGCGAGGCCGCGATACGAGCGATGGCGGAAGGGAAGACGCGTTACACCGACGTGGGCGGGACCGTAGCGCTGCGCGAAGCGGTGGCTCGAAAGTTCCTGCGTGAGAACGGCCTTGAATACGCACGCGATGCGATCATCGTAAGCAACGGCGCTAAGCAGGTCATTTTCAATGCCGTTCTATGTACGGTCCAGAAGGGAGACGAAGTCATCGTGCCCGCACCCTACTGGGTCTCCTATCCGGATATCGTGCTTCTGGCGGGTGGTCAGCCGGTCTTCGTAGATTGTCCGGCCGAAAATGGCTTCAAACTTAGGCCCGACGACCTTGAGCGAGCGATTTCGCCGCGCACGCGTTGGCTGATTCTGAATTCGCCCAACAACCCGAGTGGAGCGTCTTACAGCCGCGAAGAGCTGGTCGCACTAGGCGAAGTGCTTCAACGTCATCCCCATGTATGGGTGATGACTGACGATATCTATGAGCACTTGACCTATGGGGACGGCACCTTCACGACATTCGCCCAGGCGGTCCCGGCGATGCAGGATCGCACCCTGACTATCAATGGCGTGTCAAAAGCGTACGCCATGACGGGCTGGCGCATTGGCTTCGCTGGCGGACCGGCTCCCTTGATCAAGGCGATGGTCAAGCTTCAGTCCCAAAGCACCTCGGGTGCTAACTCCATTGCTCAAGCCGCAGCGATCGCTGCGTTGGACGGCCCTCAAGACTTTGTCCATGCAAACCGCAGTATCTTTCAGAAACGTCGCGACGCTGTCGTGTCTGCGCTAAGCGGTGTCGATGGCATCGACTGTTTTGCGCCTGATGGTGCCTTTTATGTGTTCGCGTCCTGCGCTGGTCTATTCGGCTCCAAGCGGCCCGATGGACAGGTCATCAACAACAGCGACGACTGGGTGGACTGGGTGTTGAACTCGCAAGATCTGGCGGTCCTGCAAGGTTCAGCTTACGGCGTCGATACGCATTTCCGTCTCTCCTTTGCTACTGACATGGACACCCTGATGGAAGGCTGCCGCCGACTTGGCTCAGCCGCAGAAGCCCTGGTGCGCTAGCTAAACTTGGTACGGGACGAGCAGCTCGCTCGTCCTGTACTCCACCAACTTGCTCGCCGTGACGGCGAAGCCGCCACGGGGCCAACCTACCATTCCCTCGCTTATGAACCATCCTGAAATTATTCGTCAAATTGACCGCGTCTCACCGGACGTTGTAGGCCAGGCCAAGGCCTTCCAAGCTGCGATCCTTGCCGATGTAGCTGGACGGCGTGGTGCCATGCACGGACGCATCGCACCAGTCCACCATTCAATGAGCCTCGCGGGGCCCGCCTTCACGGTGGAAGTGCGCCCTGGCGATAACCTGATGATCCATGCCGCCATTGCACTGGCGCGTCCCGGAGACATCCTGGTGATTGACGGCAAAGGTGACCTGACCGCAGCGCTGATGGGTACGCTCATGCTGAGCGCGTGCAAGAAGTTGAACCTCGGTGGCGTGGTCGTGGATGGTGCTATCCGGGATCGTGTGGAGCTTCTGAATCTCGGTTTCCCGGTGTTTAGCGCGGGTTTCAATCCGGCCGGGCCAACGAAATATGTCCCCGGCCGAATCAATCACCCCATTGCTGCGGGCGGCGTTGCTGTACGCCCAGGCGATCTGGTTGTCGGGGACGCAGATGGGGTCGTGGTGATCGAGCGCGAGAAGGCCGTCGATATGCTGCAACTCGCCGAGCGCAAGGTGGCAGACGAGGCTGCACGTCTGGAGGCCATCTCACGCGGTGACACAACTGCAAAATGGCTGGCTGCGTCCCTTCGCGCTGCGGGGGTGCTGGCGGAAGGAGAGGCGCTGTAAGCGATCCCACCACCCGCGGAGCGCCTTTCTTCACGTGAATGGGCCGGTGCGCCTGAACTTATTCTGCTAGGGGAGTCCTACATGCCCATGTTTTCGGCATGCTCTTCATGACGAACTACTGACACCCAGCTGGATGTCGGAGGTGCCATCCGTTATGAGCGCTGGAATCATCTGGGGAAAGAGATGACGGTCCCGAACAAGTGAAGAACCGCGCTGCTGCAGATGCCACGCACAGTAGGTTTAACTTTCTTCATGGGGCGTCTCCATTGGGCGAACAGCGATGTTCGCCATTTTTTTTCGAGACGGATGCAAGACGATCTTGTCGCGTGCCGAGCAATAGGCATGCGATTTTGTTATGCCTATGGAAGGAATTGGAAGTATTCGTTTCGGTCGCTTTACGGGAAGATTCTGACAAGCCAGCGCGATCCAAGCCCGTTAGACATCCAGTCTTTCCAACTGGTCATTGCGCCGCCAGCCATCCCAAGGTATGTGCTGGGCCTATCTATTTTCCGGAGTGTGATGTTATGAAAGTTCTTGTCGCAGTCAAGCGGGTGGTGGATTACAACGTCAAGGTCCGCGTCAAGGCGGACGGCAGCGGCGTCGATCTGGCCAACGTCAAGATGAGCATGAACCCGTTCGACGAAATCGCCGTCGAAGAGGCCGTGCGCCTGAAGGAAGCCGGCGTTGCCACCGAAGTGATCGCCGTCTCGTGCGGCGTCACGCAGTGCCAGGAAACCCTGCGCACCGCGATGGCCATCGGTGCCGACCGCGGCATCCTGGTGGAGTCGAACGAAGACCTGCAACCGCTGGCCGTGGCCAAGCTGCTGAAGGCGCTGATCGACAAGGAGCAGCCGCAACTGGTGATCCTGGGCAAGCAGGCCATCGACGATGACTCGAACCAGACTGGCCAGATGGTGGCCGCGCTGGCCGGCCTGCCGCAAGCCACGTTCGCCTCGAAGGTGGTGGTGGCCGATGGCAAGGCCTCGGTGACCCGTGAAGTCGACGGCGGCCTGGAAACCCTGTCGCTGAAGCTGCCGGCCGTGGTGACGACCGACCTGCGCCTGAACGAGCCGCGCTACGTCACGCTGCCAAACATCATGAAGGCGAAGAAGAAGCCGCTGGACACCGTCAAGCCGGAAGACCTCGGCGTGGACGTGAAGCCGCGCCTGTCGACCCTGAAGGTGGTCGAGCCTGCCAAGCGCAGCGCCGGTGTGATGCTGCCGGACGTCGCGACGCTGGTGCAGAAACTGAAGAACGAAGCCAAGGTTATCTGAGCGCGGGGGAGATAGAACATGACTGCACTCGTCATTGCTGAACACGACAATCAATCGATCAAGGGCGCCACGCTGAACACCGTGACCGCCGCAGCCCAGTGCGGCGGCGACGTGCACGTGCTGGTGGCAGGCGCCAATGCCGCTGCTGCCGCTCAAGTTGCCGTCGGAATCGCCGGCGTGACCAAGGTCCTGCTGGCTGACGCAACGTACCTTGGCGACGGCCTGGCCGAGAACGTGGCCGAGCAGGCGCTGGCGCTGATGGCCAATGCGGCCAACGACTACTCGCACATCCTGGCTCCGGCCACCCCGTACGGCAAGAACATCCTGCCGCGCGTGGCCGCCAAGCTGGACGTGGCCCAGATCTCGGAAATCTCCAAGGTCGTCGCCCCGGACACGTTTGAGCGCCCGATCTATGCCGGCAACGCCATCGCCACGGTCAAGTCGGAAGACAAGATCAAGGTTATCACGGTGCGCTGCACCGCTTTTGACGCCGCTGCCGGCGAAGGCGGTTCGGCCGTCGTGCAAATTCTACCGCCCGTGGGAGACGTCGGCGTTTCGCAGTTCGTTTCGCGCGAAGTGGCCAAGAGCGACCGTCCGGAACTGACCGCCGCCAAGATCATCGTCTCGGGTGGCCGTGGCGTGGGCTCGGGCGAGAACTACACCAAGGTGCTGACGCCGCTGGCCGACAAGCTGGGCGCCGCCCTGGGTGCCTCGCGCGCCGCCGTGGACGCCGGCTTCGTGCCGAACGACTACCAGGTCGGCCAGACCGGCAAGATCGTCGCGCCGCAGCTGTACATCGCCGTCGGTATCTCCGGCGCGATCCAGCACCTTGCCGGTATGAAGGACTCCAAGGTCATCGTCGCGATCAACAAGGATGCCGAAGCCCCGATCTTCGCCGTGGCCGACTACGGCCTGGTGGGCGATCTGAACACCGTCGTGCCCGAACTCGTTACAGCACTATCGAATGGAGGCAACCAATGAGCACCCAAGTTCGTACGGAGCGTGTCGGCAACGTCCTGGCAATCTTCATCGACAATCCCCCAGTCAACGCCGGCTCCCTGAGAGTACGTCAGGGAATCCTTGAAGCAATTGAGACGCTTTCATCGGTTCCGTCCCTCGAAGCAGGGGTATTAATTGGCGCCGGCAACACGTTTATCGCGGGCTCGGACCTTCGGGAGTTTGGCAAGCCGCTGGAGCGGCCGGAACTACCTGCGGTAATCGCCGCTATTGAGACCTGCGAGAAGCCAGTCGTCGCTGCGTTGCATGGAGCCGCGCTTGGCGGTGGCTTTGAACTCGCACTGGGTTGTGACGCCAGAGTCGGCAGCCGAAATCTGGTCGTGGGACTTCCCGAAGTCACCCTGGGGATGATTCCCGGCGCTGGCGGCACGCAACGCCTGCCGCGGCTGATTGGAATTCCGGCTGCTATCGATTGGGTCTGCAGTGGAAAGCGCGTGGCTGCAGAGGGCGCGCTGAAGGTCGGCGTGCTGGACGAGATTGCGAATGGCGACCTTCTGGAATGCGCTGTCCAATACGCTCGCAAAATGGGAGGAAAGCGCAGGCTGCGTGACATTTCTGTACCGCCGGCAGATTCGGCCGCTGTTGCAATCGCCGAGGCAGCCGCTCTGCGCCAAGGCAAGGGCCGCCCTCAAGTCGCTGCAGCAATCGAGGCGGTCAAATCGAGTGTAAGGCTGCCAGTCGATGAAGCTTTGAAGGCGGAACGCGCTGTCTTCACCGACTTGCGCATGTCGAACGACGCCTTCGCGCTTCGTCATCTTTTCTTTTCTGAACGTGAAGCGTTGAAGCATCCGGAGCTTCGCGATGTCGAACCGGCTGACATCGGCTTGGTGGCGGTGATTGGTGCCGGAACGATGGGCTCGGGGATTGCGATTGCCGCCCTCGACGGAGGGTATCGCGTGGTCTTGGTGGAGCGGGATGCCGAAGCGCTTCGTCGCGGTACTGAGCGAATCAAGAACCACTACGACACCCAGGTCGAGAAGGGCAAGTTGGCACAACCTGAAGCAGCTAAGAGAACGGGTGCACTTGCGGCGAGCCTCGAATGGACCGCTCTATCCCAAGCAGACCTGGTCATCGAAGCGGTGTTCGAAGACCTTGCCGTAAAGCGGGAAGTGTTTGCACAGGTAGACCGCTTTGCGAAGCAAGGAGCGATTCTGGCATCGAACACTTCTTATCTGGACCTGGATGCCATTGCCGACTCCACGTCACGACCCGACGACGTAATTGGACTGCACTTCTTTAGTCCCGCCAACGTCATGAAGCTGGTGGAAGTCGTGCGCGGCAAGCGCAGTTCGAAGCAGGCAATTGCGACGGGCGTTACGGTAGCAAAGCGGCTGCGCAAGATGCCCGTCTTGACTGGTAACGCCTTCGGCTTCATCGGCAACCGCATCTATGCCGCGTACCGCTATCAGTGTGAGCTGATGCTGGAAGACGGAGCCTATCCGCACCAAATTGATGCCGCACTCCAAAAGTTCGGATTCGCGATGGGGCCGTTCGCGGTGGCGGACATGTCAGGGCTGGATATCGCATGGCGCATGCGACAGTCCCGGGCCCATTTGCGTGACCCGGAGGCGCGCTATGTATCGATTCCCGACCGACTCTGTGAAATGGGGCGGTTCGGGCGTAAGTCTGGAGCAGGGTATTACGCCTACGAGGCTGACGGCCGCAAGGTGATAGACCCAGTCGTGCACCAACTCATTGGTGACGCCCGGACCGAGAAGGGTCTGAGCGTTCAGGCCGTAAGTGATGAGGACATCGTTGAGCGAGTCTTGCTAAGCATGGTCAACGAGGCTGCGCACTTGCTTGCCGAGGGCGTGACGGACCGACCCAGCGACATTGACGTCGCTCTTGCAAATGGCTACGGATTCCCCCGATGGCAGGGCGGCCCAGTATTCTGGGCTCGCGGCGCGGGCCTTGCTGCACTCAACGAGAAGATGTCGCGGCTGAAGCTTCTGGTGGGTCCTGGTTTCAAAGCTGCGGACTTAAGCCCCTTGTTCACTGAGTGACCCACGCATTCGTCCCGGCCAATGACCGGGATGCCCGTCACGTAACGCCGTGGCTGTAGCGCATAGCACCATGCGAGTGCCGCTCGCCTTCGACGTCAGTTTGAAATCGACAGATGGCACAGCGGCAGTCATACCGGAGTCAACAGTACTCTGCTCTTCTCAAGCAAGTTCGAGTTGTCACGATGCGGGCCCACCGCGAGGCGAGGAACGCAACACGTTGTGGTAACCAATACCATCGAGTCCTGCGAAGGCTTTACGAGATGTGGGCAGAGGACGCCGAGCCGTCGTGGAGAGTCGTGGTACTTGCTTCTGCCATCGAGGCAGGGGTCATTCTGGGAAAGCACTTCGCTGAGATGGAACAGCCAACTGAACTCGAGGGACCTTGGAAGGTGCTGCACTTGGCGGTCTGTCGGAGGGCAAGCCGCTTCCCAGTCGCCCGCCAATCTGCGGTTAGGGCCTTACAGCCCGTGGCTGCGTCGACACAGGCAAGCGAGGAGTACGGCAATCAACGAAACAAGTCACCCTGATAGGGGCGTCTGGCTCGCACTTTGTATGAGCAGAGTTCAGCCGGCAACCTGTCGATTCATCTCTTGAAACGCGATTACTCATGGACGCAAACATGACCGAAGCTTTTATCTGTGATGCCATCCGTACCCCTATCGGTCGCTACGGCGGCAGCCTGTCAGCGGTACGCGCGGACGACCTTGGAGCGGTACCGCTCAAGGCACTGATGGCGCGTAACCCGAATTTGGACTGGTCCGCCATCGACGATGTCATTTATGGAAATGCCAACCAAGCCGGTGAAGACAACCGGAACGTCGCACGCATGTCGCTGCTGCTGGCCGGTCTGCCACAGAGCGTGCCGGGCTCGACCGTGAACCGCCTGTGCGGCTCCGGCATGGACGCGACCGGCACGGCGGCTAGGGCCATCAGGTCGGGAGAAACTTCCCTGATGATTGCCGGCGGCGTGGAGAGCATGAGCCGTGCTCCGTTCGTCCTGGGGAAAGCCACCAGTGCCTTCTCGCGTGACGCCCAAGTTTTCGACACTACCATCGGCTGGCGCTTCGTCAACCCGGCCATGCGAGCCGCCTATGGTGTGGACTCGATGCCAGAGACGGCAGAGAACGTCGCCACGGATTTCAAAATCAACCGTGAAGACCAAGACCTGATGGCCCTGCGCAGTCAAGAGAGGGCTTCGCGTGCGCAAGCCGATGGCACGCTGGCGCAGGAAATCACCGCAGTCACCATTCCGCAAAAGAAAGGCGAGCCCATCGTGGTCGAGCGCGACGAGCACCCGCGCGCTACCAGCCTCGAAACGCTGGCGAAGCTGCGTGGCGTAGTCCGGCCGGACGGTACGGTGACCGCTGGCAACGCCTCGGGCGTGAACGACGGCGCCTGCGCGCTGCTGCTCGCCAATGAAGATGCGATCAAGGCGCACGGTCTGGCTCCTCGCGCGCGCATCGTCGGCATGGCAACCGCCGGCGTGGCGCCACGTGTAATGGGCATCGGCCCAGCGCCTGCTACGCAGAAGCTGATGAAGCAGCTCGGTATGACGCTCGACCAAATGGACGTCATTGAACTGAACGAAGCTTTTGCGGCGCAAGGTCTGGCGGTGCTGCGTGAGTTGGGCATCGCCGATGACGACAAGCGCGTCAATCCTAACGGCGGGGCCATCGCACTGGGCCACCCGCTCGGCATGAGCGGCGCTCGTCTAGTGACCACGGCAATGTACCAGCTGCACCGGACCGGGGGCCGCTACGCACTATGCACTATGTGCATTGGCGTTGGTCAGGGCATCGCGATGGTTATGGAGCGCGTATAAGGAAGCTTGACGGAGGGGCGCCGTGCACGTGCACGGTTGCGCCTTTGGGGCAAGCTGTTTGGGGCGCTCTGCCTCCTTTTTTTCCCACTTGCGCATAAGGAATAGTGCTGCCTTAACACGCTGATTTCGGCAGCTTTTCGCAGGTAGCCAACCGTTCTTATGGAGTTTCGAGCATGAACTTGCTGAGACATTTTTTTCGGCTGAGTATGGCCATCGTCTTGCCGTGGTCGATTGTGGGACATAGTGCCGAGTCGTATCCAACAAAGCCTCTGCGTCTGCTAGTAGGCTTCGCACCTGGCGGCTCGACCGATATTGTGGCGAGACTCATCGCGCCGAAGCTATCCCAATCGCTGGGCCAGCAGGTAATTGTGGATAACCGTCCAGGTGCCGGAGGCGCAATCGCCGCCGACGTCATGCTGAAATCCCCCCCTGACGGTCACACTTTGCTGGTTTGCACTACTGGACTGCAATCGATTCAGCCATTCCTCCAGCGTATGGCTTTCGAACCAGCAGACATTGTGCCCGTCACCCTGATTGGCAATACGCCATACATTGCGCTGGTCAATGCATCATTGCCGATCCATAACGTCAAGGAACTCATCGCTTACGCTAAGGCGAACCCTGGCAAGTTGAACTTCGCCTCTTCTGGTAACGGCACAGCGGGCCATCTGGCGGGGGAAATGTTCAAACTCCGTACCGGTGTGGACATTGTTCACGTTCCCTATAAAGGTACCGGGCAAGCTATGGCGGACCTTCTCGGCGGCCAAGTGTCGCTAATCTTCGACCAGCCTGTAAGCTCGATGCAACATGTCAAATCGGGAAAGCTCCGGATTCTCGGTGTCGCTGCGTCACGAAGGTTGGAAGCTCTCCCGAATGTGCCGACATTTGCTGAGCAAGGTATCAGTTCTTTCGAGCCGGTGGCGTGGGTGGGACTATGTGCAAGTAAGGGCACGCCTCCTAGCGTACTAGCTAGACTTGCCCGCGATACAACCGAAGCACTAAAGCAGCCTGCCGTGGCCAAGAGATTGAGCGACGACGGCATCGAGGTCATAGGAGGGTCACCTGAAAAATTCAGGGAGTTTCTGGTTCTCGACCGAAAGAAGTGGGGCGGTGTGATTAAGGACGCCAAAGTCACCGCTAACTGAGTGGCAGGCGCTCGTCGTAACGACGGACCTTGCCGAATTCGGAATGTAGCTATCCGCACCTCGGCTTGAGATGGGGGGAGTCTCGACGAGGGCGGCGAATAGCGGCATGCCCGAGCGCATCTGGAATCAGACTGTGGAGGCATGCCGTTGGTATGCGCCACCAGTGACGGAGATACGCTGCTCGCAGCAACGCTAGCGGATTGTGGATTGTCACAACTGCCGCTTGACCAGCCACGATTCCCGACCTTGCCTCCTACCAGGCGTTGTGCGAGGAAGCTGAACACGACTACGAAGGCTTCTGGGTGCGGCGCCGGTCGATGGCGGCGGTCGACCTGCGCGCATGCCGCGACGAACCATTTGTCGCGCTGAACGAGGGCTTCGTCACCTCTCATGGCTTTGCCGAGGCGTTCTGGAGCCGATTCACGCCAAATGTCGTGATGAAGGTCGGGGGATTTTTTCCCTGATGAACCTGGTGGGCATCGGTACATGCTACCGCCGGGGCAGGTAAGAGGGGTTTAATCGCGCAATGTGGCATTTGTGGCGCTGGCAGCGGCGAGCCCTATAGCGATGCGGGAAGAGTACCAATAGGTTCCGCACCGCCGCGCTGACCGTGCGAGCGTGACCAAGCTTGTGGCAAAGAACCCGCGGATAGGTTGCGCCGTAGTCCCCCGCGATCGATCATCTCTGGTCGTGTTACGAGTTCAGGCAGGAAGCATCTTCGTCCTCCCCAGATGAGGACCTGCTGGGCGGCCCGCAACCGATAGAAATCGGCCGACAGCACTAGCGCACTCATCCGTTCGCCCTCGCGCAGCAGCCAGTCCATCTAATTCTGGGTTTCCGATCCAGAATAATCGCACGTAATCCAGCCAATTCCGGCTCCCAACAGCCCACCACCACGGCTATAGACGGCGTTCCTTTTAACGGCCGTGATTGAAGGTCTTTGACTGTTAAGGAACTTTGGCTGGGTCGCGATGAAATGCTGTCACCAAAAATGACACCAAACTGCTGACATGCTAACCAAGGGGTGGGGTTTAGCTTAGCAAGGCCGTCCGCTGGCCGACCATATTGCTGCAGGTATTGGCTGAGTTGTCACGACTCTCGTGTCGCCACTGAGTATTCATGTGGGATACCCGACCATGTGTCATCAACTTTGCGTCCTGAATGTCATCAGTTTTGTGTCGGCCGCCGGTTGACGCTTCATGCAAAAAAAAACGCTCCCCTGCCGCGAAATTTGACATAGCGCCAGCTATGTCAAATTGCATAACGTTGCAACGATACGGAAGAACGAAAAAGGAGGGTCCTGGCGGGGGCCAGCGGCGCATGGCCGCACATGCCATTCGCCCTGGGCGAGCCCAGCGCCTCAACCAGCCTCAGGATAGTCGGATGGCGCCCGACGCGATATCGCGCCGCTCTGGCGCGCAGGCTTGGCTGAAGGGACAGCTTCGACGATGATCGTCGTCGTCGGACGCGCGCTCGGCGGGATGCTCGGATCGCCGGCCGGCGTCAATCCTGCCGCACGCGTCATTGCCACGGCCTGTTCGACCCCGCGTCCAACCACGTCTTGAAAGCGTTGGCTCATGATGTAGTGAGTCAGTTTCGAAGCCATGGCGCCTCCCTTCTGCGGTTCGTGAGTTCATCATAGCCGGTTACGCCAAGCAATTCGTTGCGCGGCGCAGGCGCTCCGAGTCCGGTAGACTATGCAAACAGGAGGTCCAGGCATGGCAACGAAACTGTCCCAATACATCCTAAGCTAGAGGTTTCAGGAGGCCTTTGCCGGGCTATTGCGCGGGCCGCGGAAGAGGCCAGGGCGGCTGGCTTGCCTCCGGCAGGCAGTCCGGTGAAATCGCCGCCGTCGAAGCCGCGCGCGACGATCGTGTATCTTCCCCCACAGCCGACACGTAAGAGGTCGGGAAGCAGATAGCCAGCCTCGTACGCCGTTCCTGCGTGGTGGTGGCGTGGCACCGCGCGACGGCGTTGGCGGCCAGATTCGCCGGCTGGACAGCGGCACGGTGGCCACCGGTTCCTCGCGGCCGCGTCGCTTCATCGCGAAACCGATAACACGCTGCGCCGCAACGCCATTGGCTTTTTTCTTCAATTTCAATAGTCGGACTGCCCGATGATCGGGTAGGAGCGACCGCCACCAAGGGTGTGCCGCGCTCGGCGGCATCGGCCAGCTTTGCGCAGGAACCAGTTAGCGCCTTCGTTACAGAGGTCACCGGACCCGACGGACGGTTGTTCGCATTTCGCGGTGAGCGCCCGCCGTGCGCCGGCCTCTTTTGGTCGCGCTGGCGACCACAGCCGCCACGACGCAGTCCAGCGCCACCGCCCATCACTAGGA
>NZ_JADGMP010000017.1:0-44037 GCF_015549295.1 Cupriavidus sp. IK-TO18 | reverse complement strand
GGCGTCCCCGCGTTGACGCCGGCAGCAGGCGGCCTACGCCCGGCATGGGGATCGTCCAATAGTGGGTCGACGCAGCCACTATCCCAAACTCACCTGGCGTAGCAGGTTTGAGCCACCAGCCACATCGAACGGAAATCACCACCGCCCGACCCACCCACGCCGCCAAATTGATAGCCAGCCGCTCAGGCGACGCGTTTTTTGGTTACTTTTTGTCGCTCGGACAAAAAGTGACCCGCCCAGCAGGGCGGAACCAGGCGGTTCAACGGCCGACAGCATGTCATCAACGGCGACCCACCACCAAAAACAAAAAACCCCGCCGTCCCTTGCGGGCCAGCGGGGCTTGCCGAAGTCAGAAGTGCAGGAGTCCAGGATCCGGACTCCGAAGACCCACTTACAGTCCAGCAGCAGCGCGCAAGGCAGCCGCCTTATCCGTAGCCTCCCAAGAGAACTCCGGCTCTTCACGCCCAAAGTGGCCGTAAGCCGCAGTCTTCTCATAAATCGGACGCAGCAGATCCAGCATCTGCACAATACCCTTCGGCCGCAGGTCAAAATGCTCCTGCACCAGTTCCGCAATCTTGGCGTCCGGAATCTTGCCGGTACCTTCGGTGTACACCGTCACATTGATCGGCCGCGCCACGCCGATGGCATAGCTCACCTGTACCTGGCACTGGCGCGCCAGCCCCGAGGCCACCACGTTCTTGGCCACATAACGCGCCGCATAGGCAGCCGAGCGATCCACCTTGGACGGGTCCTTGCCCGAAAACGCACCGCCACCGTGCGGCGAAGCGCCACCATAGGTATCGACAATGATCTTGCGCCCGGTCAGGCCGCAGTCGCCCTGCGGGCCGCCGATCACGAAACGCCCGGTCGGGTTCACCAGATACGTGGTTTCTTTCAGCATCTCGGCCGGCAGCACCGGCTTGATGATCTCTTCGATCACGGCTTCTCGGATCTGCGCCTGCGTAATATCCGGCGAATGCTGCGTCGACAGCACTACGGTATCGACGCTGTGCGGCTTGCCGTCGACATAACGCACCGTCACCTGCGACTTGGCGTCCGGACGCAGCCAGGGCAGGCGGCCGTCACGGCGCAGCAGCGACTGGCGCTCGACCAGGCGGTGCGCGTAGTAAATCGGGAACGGCATCAGCTCCGGCGTCTCATCGCAGGCGTAGCCGAACATCAGGCCCTGGTCGCCGGCCCCCTGGTTCAGGTAGTCGTCCGAGGCGCGGTCCACGCCCTGGGCGATGTCCGGCGACTGCTTGTCATAGGCCACCAGCACGGCGCAGCCCTTGTAGTCGATGCCATATTCGGTGTTGTCGTAGCCGATGCGCTTGATCGTGTCGCGCGCGATCTGGATGTAGTCGACGTTGGCGGTCGTGGTGATTTCCCCTGCCAGCACCACCAGGCCGGTGTTGCAAAGCGTCTCGGCGGCCACACGCGCATACTTGTCCTGCGCCAGGATGGCGTCGAGGACGGCGTCGGAAATCTGGTCGGCGACCTTGTCGGGATGGCCTTCGGAAACCGATTCCGAAGTAAAAAGGAAGTCGTTTGCCACGAACTTATTCTCCAGGTTGGCTATTGCGTGCCACCCGGTCGGGTTCATGGCGGCGACGCTTTAGCGGTATTTAAAACAGCCCGGTTTGAGCTGCATCGCCCCGCAAGTTGTCAGTTAACTCGGCGATACACGCTATTATACGCGCCTGCCGGGCTCGTTGCAGCGCGCCAAAGGCGCCGAAGCAACACGCTGCCGCCACGGCATGCCGTTTGCCCGGATTTACGGCAAGCCGGCGTGGAACTGAATTCCGCGCCGGGGAAAAAATGCGCCGGATTTGACCTGTTTGCAGCCCAGACTGCAATCCACGCCCGATGACCTTTCTTTTCTGGCTGATCTCCCGTTTCCCACTGCGCTTGCTGCAGGCCGCAGGCGGCGCGCTCGGACTGCTGGCAGCACGGCTGCCCGGCCGCTACGGCCAGCGCCTGAATGAAAATTTCCGCCTGGCGTTTCCCGACGCCACGCAGGCGATGATCGATGAAGCCGCCCGCTCGGCCGGTCGCATGATGATCGAGATGCCCTATTTCTGGAGCCGCAAGAAGATCGGCACACGGCTGCATGGCTTCGACGACTACATGTGGCCGGAACTGGAAAAGCTGCAGGCCCGAGGCAAGGGCCTCATCATCCTGACGCCGCATCTGGGTTGCTTTGAAGTGCTGCCGCAGTCCCACGCGCTGGTGCGCCCGGTCACCGCGCTGTTCAAGCCGCCACACCAGCCCTGGCTGCGCGACTGGATCGAAAAGATGCGCACCCGGCCCAATATGCACATGGCGCCCGCCACGCCGCGCGGCGTGCGCATGCTGGTCAAGGCGCTCAAGCGCGGCCAGGCGGTGGGGATCCTGCCGGACCAGGTACCCAGCGGCGGCGAGGGTAACTGGGCGCCGTTCTTCGGCAAGCCGGCCTACACCATGGCGCTGGTGCACCGGCTGCAGCAGCTGACCGGCGCGCCGGTGGTCGCGGTCTTTGCGGAACGGCTGCCGAAAGGCGCGGGCTATCGCGCCCACCTGCATGTGCTCAATGAGGGCGGCATGCTGCCGGACGACCCGGCCGAAGCGGCCGCGGTGATCAACCAGGCCGTCGAGATCCTGGTGAGGCAGTGTCCCACCCAGTACCTGTGGGGATACAGCCGCTACAAGGGGCCCGCCGCCGCCCCCAGCCGCAGCACCGAGCCGACCACTGACCAATCGATTTCATGAGCCGCGTGTTCACCTGGCTCGGCATCGGCCTGCTCACGGTGCTGGGCAAACTTCCATATCCGTTCGTTGCCCGCTTCGGCGAAGCGCTGGGCAGCCTGCTCTACCTGATTCCCAGCGCACGCCGCCGTGTGGTGCAGGCCAACCTGCGCCTGTGCTTCCCGGACAAGACCGAGGCCGAGATCGACGAATTGTCGCGCCAGAGCTTCCGCACCGTGTTCCGCAGCTTTGCCGAGCGCGGCATCTTCTGGACCGGCAGCGAGGCGCAGATGCGCCGCTGGGTGCAGATCGACGACCAGGCCGACCTGGTGTCGCTGGACGGCACGCCGCATATCCTGGTCACGCTGCACCTGTCGGGCGTGGAGGCCGGTGCGATCCGGCTGACCATCCACCTGCGCGAGCATGTGGGGCGTTCCGGCGCATCGCTGTACACCAGGCAGAAGAATGATTTGTTCGATGGCTTCCTCAAGCACGCGCGCGGCCGCTTCGGCGCCAACATGATTTCGCGCAACGACAGCGCACGCGACATCCTGCGCTGCCTGAAGAAGGGCGAAGCGCTGCAGCTGATCGCCGACATGGACTTCGGCGAACGCGATTCGGAATTCGTGCCGTTCTTCGGCGTGCAGGCGCTGACGCTGACATCGGTGTCGCGGCTGGCGCGCCTGACCGGCGCCAAGGTTGTGCCGATCTACACCGAGATGCTGCCCGACTACCAGGGCTACGTGCTGCGCATCCTGCCTGCCTGGGACAACTACCCCGGCGAAAGCGTCACCGACGACACGCGCCGCATGAATGCCTTCTTCGAGGACTGCATCCGCCCGCGCGTGCCTGAGTATTACTGGGTGCACAAGCGCTTCAAGCACCGCCTGCCGGGCGAACCCGAGATCTATTGAGCGTCCGCCGAGGGCGGCAGCAACTTGCGCGAGCCGCGGCTACAATCCCCACCATGAAACTCCAGTTCACCAAGATGCATGGCGCCGGCAACGACTTTGTCGTGCTCGACGGCATCCACCAGCAGATCGACCTGACGCCCGCGCAATGGCGCGCGCTCGCCAGCCGGCATTTCGGCGTGGGCGCCGACCAGATGCTGGTGGTCGAAAAACCGTCGCGCGGCGATGTCGACTTCCGCTATCGCATCTTCAATGCCGACGGCAGCGAGGTCGAGCACTGCGGCAACGGCGCGCGCTGCTTCGTGCGTTTTGTCAGCGACAAGGGCATGACCGACAAGCGCTCGGTGCGCGTGGAGGTGATGAAGGGCGTGATCACGCTGACGCTGCAGGACGACGGCCAGGTCACCGTGGACATGGGCGCGCCCGAGCTGGAACCGGCCCAGGTGCCGTTCCGTGCCGAGGGGCTGCCGACCCGGGCTGAAGGCGTGGATACGGTCTACGGCCTGGAGGTCAACGGCCGCACCGCGTGGATCTCGGCGGTGTCGATGGGCAACCCGCATGCGGTGCAGGTGGTGGACGACGTCGAGGACTTCCCCGTGCTGCAGGACGGGCCGGTGATCGAGCAGCACGCCACCTTCCCCAACCGCGTCAATGCCGGCTTCATGCAGGTGCAGGACCGCAACACCATTCGCCTGCGCGTCTACGAGCGCGGCGCCGGCGAGACGCTGGCCTGCGGCACCGGCGCCTGCGCAGCGGTGGTCGCCGGCATCCGGCGCGGCCTGCTGGACTCGCCGGTCAAGGTGCATACGCATGGAGGCGACCTGACCATTGCCTGGGACGGCGGCACCGAACCGGTGCGCATGACCGGCCCGGCGACCACGGTGTTCGAAGGCACCATTGACCTGGCGGCCCTGCCGGCCTGACCATAGGGGCAGCGCGCCCCACGACACAGCCCGCATTGTTTCCGGCCCAGGCGGGGCGCCCATTCCCTGATCTTGCAGGTCATACCGATGGAGCGCCCATGCCGCTGGACGATTTCCGCATCACGACGGGCAAGCGATTCCGCCTTGCCGATTTCCCTCCCGGCAGCAAGCCGCTGTCGCGCGGCGGCAAGGCCGAGGACCTGGCCCTGATTGCCGAACTGAGCGAGGGCCTGGACGCTAAGCAGGACATCTTCTACGCCGAACACCGCCGCAAGCTGCTGGTCGTGCTGCAGGGCATGGACACCAGCGGCAAGGACGGCACCGTGCGCGGCGTGTTCCGCAGCTTCGATCCTCTGGGCATCCGCGTGGTCGGCTTCAAGGCGCCCACGCCCAATGAACTGGCGCGCGACTACCTGTGGCGCATTCACCTGCAGGTGCCCAGGGCCGGCGAGATCGTGGTGTTCAACCGCAGCCACTATGAAGACGTGCTGGTCACGCGCGTGCACGGCTGGATCGACAATGCCGAAACCGAACGGCGCTTCCGCCAGATCCGGGATTTCGAGGCAATGCTGACCGAGACCGGCACCACCATCGTCAAATGCTTCCTGCATATTTCGCGCGACGAGCAGAAGGCGCGGCTGGAGGCGCGGCTGGCAGACCCGGAAAAACACTGGAAATTCGACACCACCGACCTCGCCGAGCGCAAGCACTGGAAGGCCTACATGGATGCGTACGAGGCCGCGATCATGGCGACCAGCACGCAGGAATGCCCGTGGTACGTGGTGCCGGCCGATTCCAAGACGCACCGCAACCTGATGGTGGCGGAGATCCTGACGCGGGTGTTCGAAGACCTGAAGCCCGCCTACCCGCCGACCAAGCCGGAACTGGCGAACATCAAGGTCGAATAGCGCCCCGGTGCAGACGGCTGGCCGCCCGGCTCAGCCACCTCAGCCGCCTCAGCCACCATTCCCGCGATGCACGTCGTGCGTGACGAACGGGTGCTCGCGGCTGGGCATCGCCAGCCAGTGCGGATGGCGCAGCGTCTGGCGGATATCGTCCAGGCCGCTGGTCCAGTGCTCGTTCATGGTCAGCAGGCCGAACTGGTAGTCCTTGGCCATGTTCTCAAACGATTTGTCGCGGTAGATCAGCTGGATCACGTTACGGCGCGCGTCGCAGGCCTGTTCGGCGGCGCGGCGGTACCACTCGCTGTTGCGCTTGGATTGCGGCACCAGCGCCATCACCTCGTTGAGCATGCGGCGCATGTTCTGCTGCTCGCGCATGTAGTCCGTAATGGCGCGGGTGCGGCTGGAATAGCGGATCTCCTTCTCGCGCTCGGCAACATCGATCAGGTCATGCGGCAGCTTGCCGCGCGCGCTCCACAGGTCGACCTGGAAGATCAGCGCGTCGCGCCGCGGCTGCGCGGTCAGCACCTCGGCCAGCGGGGTGTTGGACACGAGACCGCCGTCCCAGTAGTACTCGCCGTCGATCTCCACCGCCGGGAAACCCGGCGGCAGCGCACCCGAGGCCATGAAATGCTCGGGGCAGAGCTTGTCGCGGGTGTTGTCGAAATAGGCGAAATTGCCCGTGCGCACATTGACCGCGCCCACCGAGACCCGCATCAGCTCGGGGCGATGGTTGATCAGGTCGAAGTCAGCGAAGCGCTCCAGCGTGGCCTTCAGCGGCGAGGTGTCGTAGAAACTGGCGCGGCCGGGTTCCGCATAGCGCATCATCAGCTCCACCCAGCTGCGCGGCTGGAAGAAGCCGCGCTGGCCTTCGACCATGGCGCGCGTGGCATGCAGGCCGTCGAACCAGACGCGCAGCGGCTCGGGCCAGCTCTCGGCGCCGTCGGTCAGCCAGGTGGGCGACAGGCTGGGCAGCCACGGCTGCGCGCAGATGTGTTCCCAGAACGCGCGCAGCTGTTCGATGCGGCGCTCGGGCGGATTGCCGGCAATCACCGCGGCATTGAGCGCGCCGATGGAAATACCGGCGACCCAGTTCGGGTAGATCCCGCCTTCGGCCAGGCCCTGGTACACGCCGGCCTGGTAGGCACCGAGCGCGCCACCGCCCTGCAGCACCAGTGCGCGCACGGCATAGGCTTCATGCGCGGGCCTGTCGGGCGCCTTGGCGTCCTGGCGCACCGGCTTGCGCGGACGCACCTGCGCGCCGCGCTCGGCCAGCGAATCGCCGTTGCCGTTGGTCTTGGCTGTTTCGCTTTCCGCTTCCTTCGCTGCCGCCGCTGCCGGCTGCCGCCCTGCCCGTTCCTGCCGCTCTTTCGCCGCCACGCACGCCCCCTGCCGATTGGATTTTCCGCCTGCCCTGGATCGTTGCAGCGCCCGGCGCATCCGCGCGCGGGCGCAAGGCTTCGTCAGACGCCGTAGCGCTGCCGATACGCCGACACGGCCTCGCGCGAAGCAGCCAGCGACTGGTCCTGCGACGCGTCGAGATAGGCCAGCAGGTCCTTCAGGCTGGCGATCGCGATCACGGGGATGCCGAATTCGCGCTGCACGTCCTGCACGGCCGAATGCGTGCCAACCTGGTCGGCGGTCCCGCTCTTTTCCATGCGATCCAGCGCGATCAGCACGGCGGCCGGCTCGGCGCCGGCGGCGCGGATCAGGTTGACCGATTCACGCACCGAGGTGCCGGCGGAAATGACGTCGTCGACGATGACGACCTTGCCCTGCAGTTTGGCGCCAACCAGCGTGCCGCCTTCGCCATGGTCCTTGGCTTCCTTGCGGTTGTAGGCGAAGCCGACGTCACGTCCCATGCCGGCCAGCGCCACCGCCGTCGCCGAGGCCAGCGTGATGCCCTTGTAGGCCGGCCCGAACAGCACGTCGAACTGCACGCCCGAGGCCAGCAGGGTTTTCGCATAAAATTGCGCCACCTCGCCGAGCATCGCGCCCTGGTTAAACAGGCCGGCATTGAAGAAGTAGGGCGACTTGCGGCCGGCCTTGGTGACAAATTCACCAAACGACAGGACGCCGGCGTCGAGCGCAAAGCGGATAAAGGTCTGGCTCAGGTCGGTGCCCTGCATGCCCTCGGGCAAGGCTGCCGGCGTGTTCTGCTGCGTCATCATTTCTCTCTGAATTCAAAATTTCCCCGAATGTTACGGATTATCAGCGCCAACCTCAACGGCATCCGCTCCGCGTCCAAGAAGGGCTTTTTCGACTGGATGGGCAAGCAGGACGCGGACATGGTCTGCGTGCAGGAACTGAAGGCACAGGCCGCAGACATGACCGAAGCGTTCCTGGCGCCACACGGTTACCACGGCTACTTCCACTATGCGGAGAAGAAGGGCTACAGCGGCGTGGGTCTGTACACGCGGCACAAGCCTGAGCGGGTCATCACCGGTTTCGGCAACGCCGAGTTCGACGGCGAAGGCCGCTATGTGGAAGTGCAGTACCCGCACCTTGCGGTGATCTCGGTGTACGTGCCTTCCGGTTCCAGCGGCGAGGAACGCCAGCTGGCCAAGTTCCGCTTCATGGAGGCTTTCCTGCCCCACCTGCTGCAGCTGAAGGCCAGCGGGCGCGAGATCGTGCTGTGCGGCGACGTCAACATCGCGCACAAGGAAATCGACATCAAGAACTGGAAGGGCAACCTGAAAAACTCGGGCTTCCTGCCGGAAGAACGCGCCTGGATCGGCGAGCTGTTCGACGTCCATGGCTACGTCGATGTGTTCCGCAAGCTCGATCCTCGCCCGGACCAGTACACGTGGTGGAGCAACCGCGGCCAGGCATACGCCAAGAACGTGGGGTGGCGCATCGATTACCACCTGGCAACGCCGAAGATCGCCGACACGGCGCAGCTGTGCTCGATCTACAAGGACGAGAAGTTCAGCGACCACGCGCCGTTGTCGATCGATTACGACTATCCGCTCTGAGCTATGTAGTCAGGCCGCCCGGACTTCTTCTAGAAGTTCCGGGTGGCGGTCAAGGAGTTTCAGCAGCTTGACGAGCGCCAGCGGGGGCAGCATCCGGCCGGTCTCGTAGCGCAAGCCGCGAACTGTGCCAAACCGCAAGAATCCAATCGGTACAAACCCCTGCGACCGGCCCCCATCCCCGCTACAATGCAGGTTCGCCCCTGCGCCCGGCAGGAGATACTTCGCATTCACGCGCGCATTCACGCGTATTCCCCCGCATTTCATAGAGCGAGTCCGCCATGGTTTTCAAAGTGTTCGTCGATGGTCAGGAAGGCACGACCGGTCTCCGGCTGCTTGACTATCTTTCCGGTCGTTCCGACGTGGAACTGCTGCGCATTGCCGATGACAAGCGCAAGGACCCGGCCGAGCGAGCACGCTTCCTGAACACCGCCGACGTCGCCTTCCTGTGCCTGCCCGACGTGGCCTCGCGCGAGGCGGTGTCGCTGGTGACCAACCCGAATACCTGCGTGATCGACGCCAGCACGGCGTTCCGTACCGCCGACAACTGGGCCTATGGCCTGCCGGAACTGGTGCGCGGCCAGCGCGAGAAGATCCGTGCCAGCAAGCGCATCGCCGTGCCGGGCTGCCACGCCAGCGCCTTCGTGCTGGCGGTGCGGCCGCTGGTCGATGCCGGCGTGCTGCCGCGTGACTACCCGGTGACGGCGTTCTCGCTGACCGGCTACAGCGGCG
Source organism: Cupriavidus sp. IK-TO18 (assembly GCF_015549295.1). Taxonomy (NCBI): domain Bacteria; kingdom Pseudomonadati; phylum Pseudomonadota; class Betaproteobacteria; order Burkholderiales; family Burkholderiaceae; genus Cupriavidus; species Cupriavidus sp. IK-TO18. The sequence goes on along the minus strand of NZ_JADGMP010000017.1, from coordinate 34,873 downwards.
GCGGCAAGAAGATGATTGCCGACTTTGAAGCCGGCGGTAACCCGAAGCTGCACAGCCCGCGCCCGTACGCGCTGGCGCTGCAGCACAAGCACCTGCCCGAGATGCGCGTGCAGGGCGGCCTGTCGTCGGACCCGATCTTCAACCCGATCGTCGGCAACTTCCTGAAGGGCCTGGCGGTGACGGTGCCGGTGTTCGGCGAGCGCCTGGCGCGCAAGGTGAGCCCGGAGCAGATCGTCGACATCTACCGCAAGCACTATGAAGGCGAGCAGTTCGTGCGCGTGATGCCGTACAACAGCGAGGACAACCTCGACGACGGTTTCTTCGACGTGCAGGCCAACAACGACACCAACCGTGTCGACCTGTTCGTGTTCGGCACCCCCGAGCGCCTGAACCTGGTCGCGCGCCTGGACAACCTGGGCAAGGGTGCGGCCGGCGCGGCGGTGCAATGCATGAACGTGCATGTCGGTGCCGACGAGGCCACGGGGCTGCAGGCCTGATACGGCTGCTTCCTGGACACAACAAAAAAGCCGGCACTGCCGGCTTTTTTACTGGCCGGAAACCGGCGCGGCCTACACGCGCTGCAGCGCCCGCAACGCATCCACCAGCCCGGCCCCCTGGAATGCGCGCTCGCGCCCAAGATCCGTGGCCGCGTCGCACAGGATGGCCTTGACGGTCTCGGGCTGGCCCATCAGCTCATTGTTGCGCGACAGCAGCAGCGCGGCCACGCCGGACACATGCGGCGCGGCCATGCTGGTGCCATCCATCGACGCCAGCGTGCCGCCGGGCACGGTGGAGGTAATCTTCTCCCCGGGTGCCACGAGGTCGGGCTTGATGCGGCCATCGCCGGTGGGACCGTGGCTGGAGAAATAAGAGATGCCGTACCGGTAGGGATCGGTACGATGGGTCGCTCCCACCGTGATCACGGTGCGCGCATTGCCAGGATCGGTAATGGTCTGGCCGCGAAAGCCCGCGCCCATGTGCGCGGCCGCGTATTGCTCGTCATAGCCATAGTTGCCGGCCGCCGCCACCACGATCACGCCGTTGGCCACCAGCCGGTCGCATTCGACGCACACCGGCGTGCTGCCGCAGGCGTAGGTGCGCACGTCATGGCGCAGCGCCACGCTGAGGTTGACGCCGTGCACATATTGCCGGTCGCGGCTCTGGTTGAGCCAGCGCACATATTGCAGCGCGCCCAGGATGCCGAACTCATCGCCCCTGCCCTGCGCATCGAAAATGCGCAGGTCGAGCAGCTCGATACGCGGGCAGATGCCGCTGACATCGCCGCTTTCGGCAAGCTCGGGCGGCAGCGGCATGGGCTCCGGCCGCGCCAGGTAGGCCGAAGACGGCCAGCCGGCGCCGATGATGCCGGCCACGTGCGTGCCGTGGCTGCCGCCCGGCGGCACGTATTGCGCCAGGTCTTCCTGGCTGATTTCCAGCAGAGGCTCGATCACGGACCAGTCGATGATGCGGCCGTTGGCGAGGTCGTCGGCGATCGCCGCAATGCGCTCCCTGAGCTCGGCCTCGCCGGGGCCGCGCTTGCCCTTGGGCATGGGCGGCAGGCGGCCGCTGGTGATCGCCGACAGGCGGGTGAAATCCAGCGTCCTGACCACGCGCGACAGACGCGGTGCGATCAGGCCGTCGCTGACCGGCAGCGCTCCCTCCAGCCTGGCGGGATCGAAGAACGCCGGATGGCGCGCATCGATGCCGGAGTCGATCACCGCCCAGCGCACGCCCTGCCCGCCGGTATCGAACACGCGGATCGCCGCATCCGCCTTCACGGTCTTGCGCGACGAAAACACCGCGTGCTCTGCCGGCCGGTTGACCGAGATGCGCCACAGCGGCGCCACTGCGGCCACCTTCGCCGCATCCGCGGCATCGGCATCCGGCGGCGCCGCATGGTCGTCCTGCAAGCAGGACCATAGCGTTTCAAGCACCTGCCGGCTCGCCTGCCCGATGCGCCGGGTCAGGCCGCCGGGCGGGAAGCTGTCGTCGTCCAGTCCCAGCAAGGTCAGGGCAACATACTGCGCGGCGACATTGACCAGCCGTCCCAGCGCCTGGCCGGCCGGCGCCGGGATGCCACCGAAGCGCGTTCGGGAAGCGGCGTAGCCGATGTCCTTGAACCTCGCAATGGCTGTCTCGCTGGACACATGGGCCAGCACCGACTCGCCCAGCCAGCGCACGAAGGCGTCGCCGGTGAGGCTGCGCTCGAGCGCGTGGCGCGCGGCGGTTGACCAGCTGGCGCTGGCCATCGGCAGCCGTACCTCCCGGTGCCACCATGCCGTCAGCGGCAGCAGCCTGAGCATGTCGAAGAAATCGATCTGCGCGAGCAGGTGCGATTCATTTGCCGCCAGGAAGCGCTGGCCTGCCGCCGCCGGCTCGGCCAGCGCCGGCAGGCGGCGCAGCACCGCGGTGCGCAGGGCGGCAATGCCCGCGGCGTGGTGCGGGGTCAGCAACAGCCCGCGCGGCACCTCGAACGATTCTCCCGACGCATACAGCAGCCAGACTTCGGAGCTGACCGGCAGGTCGCTGGTGAAGCGGTCGGGCTCGGCCTCGCTGCCCGCGAAGATCAGCATATAGGCGGCCCGTTGCTCCGACGGGCTCATGCGGTTCAGGCTCATGCGGGTTCCCCTGCGGTTGTCGCATTGTCCTTCGATCCGGTGGCCGCCCTGGTTGCCGGCGCCAGGCGCCGCAAGCAGCGGCTAGCGCTTCAGCGGCTTGCTTCTGTCGTCGTCGCCCGCGTCGACCGGCGCATCGCCCAGTCCCGCCATATTGGCGCGGTACGGTGGCAGCCTGTCGACCGGGGTATTGATCGCTCGTGCGTAGAGTGGCAGCACCTCGGGCATGTGCTTTTCCAGGTCGGCAATGCGGCTGCGCCCGGACGGGTGCGTCGACAAAAAATCAGTGCCCGACTGCGACACTTTGCCCATCTTCTGCCACAGCGACACCGCGGCGCGCGGATCGAAGCCGGCGCGCGCGGCGATATCCATGCCGATCAGGTCGGCCTCGGTCTCGTCGGCTCGCGAGAAGCGCAGTGTCAGCAGGTGCGCCCCGGTGCCGAGCGCCATGTTGCCCAGGTTGCCGAAGCCGAACAGCTGCGAAATGACGTTGGCGCCGAGGTTGGTGATCTCGGACTTGGCGGCGCGCTCGCGCGCATGCTCCTGCAGCGCGTGCGCGATCTCGTGCCCCATCACCATCGCGACCTCGTCGTCGGTCAGCTTGAGCTGGTCAAGCAGGCCGGTGTAGACGGCGATCTTGCCACCCGGCATGCAGAACGCGTTGACCTGCTTCGAGCCGATCAGGTTGATCTCCCACGGCCAGTTGCGCGCGCGCTCGTTCCAGCGCACGGTCTGCGGCAGAAGCCGCTTGCCGATCGCGCGCAGGCGCCTGAGCTGCGGGTTGTCGTCGCCGGCCAGCGCGCGCTTGGCGATGGCTTCCTGCTTGAGCTGCTCGTACTCCTGCGCGGCCTGCTGCTCGATCGCCTCGGCGGGCACGATATTGCGCACCGCCGAGCCGCCGCGCTGGATGCTGATGCCTCCGGATTCGGTTTCCTGCGCCTGGGCGGGCATGCCGGACCAGGCCAGCAACGCCGCCGCCAGCGCGAGCGCGCGGACGAGCCGGACACGAATCGGACGCTGGACACATTGCTGGGGGCGGAGCATTTGCGGTTCCTCGGGCGCAGTGGAGGGATCGTGGCGGCGGACCGGTGCGATCCCTGGCAACGCTGCCGCAGCGCAAGTGGCGGGGCGGCGAACAGGTGATGCAATAATACACGGCGCCCGCGCAGCCGCGCGGCGCTCCACCCCCCGCGCATCCATGACTTTCCAGGCCTATCTCGATATCTTCCGCAACCGCCGCATCGGCGCCATGCTGACCCTGGGCTTTGCCTCCGGGCTGCCGCTGGCGCTTACCTCCGGCACGCTGCAGGCCTGGATGACGGTCGAGGGCCTGGATATCAAGACCATCGGCTTCTTCTCGCTGGTGGGCCAGGCCTATATCTTCAAGTTCCTGTGGGCGCCGCTGATGGACCGCTACACGCCGCCGCTGCTGGGCCGGCGCCGCGGCTGGCTGCTGCTGACGCAGCTGGGGCTGGTGGCGGGCATCGCCGCGATGGCGTTCTGCCCGCCGCGCGAGGCGCTGTGGACGCTGGCGGCGCTGGCTACGCTGGTGGCCTTCCTGTCGGCCTCGCAGGACATTGTCTTCGATGCCTACAGCACCGACGTGCTGCGTCCGGCCGAGCGCGGGGCCGGCGCGGCGGTGAAGGTGCTGGGCTACCGGCTGGCGATGCTGGTCTCGGGCGGCCTGGCGCTGTGGCTGGCCGACCGCGTGCTCGGCTGGCAGCAGACCTACCTGCTGATGGCGGCGCTGATGGCCGTGGGCATCCTGACCCTGCTGTGGGCGCCCGAGCCCGACGTGCCCGCGCGCGCGCCGCGCTCGCTGGAAGAGGCGGTGCTCGGCCCGCTGCGCGATTTCTTCGCGCGGCCCGGCGCATGGTGGCTGCTGCTGCTGATCGTGCTGTACAAGCTGGGCGACGCCTTTGCCGGCAGCCTGTCGACCACCTTCCTGATCCGCGGCGTGGGTTTCTCGGCCGGCGAGGTTGGCATCGTCAACAAGACACTGGGACTGGCCGCTACCATCATCGGCGCGCTGTTCGGCGGCACGCTGATGGTGCGGCTGGGGCTGTACCGTTCGCTGATGGTGTTCGGTGTGCTGCAGGCGGTATCGAACCTGGGCTACTGGATACTCGCCGTGACGCCGCCGCACCTGTGGACCATGGGCGCGACCATCGCGGTGGAAAACCTGTGCGGCGGCATGGGCACCGCGGCCTTCGTGGCGCTGCTGATGACGCTGTGCAACCGCTCGTTCTCGGCCACGCAGTATGCGCTGCTGTCGGCGCTGGCGTCGGTGGGCCGGGTCTATGTCGGGCCGACCTCCGGCTACATGGTCGAGGCCTGGGGCTGGGCGCCGTTCTACCTCGGCACCGTGGCGGTGGCGCTGCCCGGCGTGATGCTGCTCTGGGCAATGCGCAACACCGTGCACCGCTACGAAACCCAGGCGCGCGAAGCGATCGCCTGAGCCCCGCCCTGCTTGTTCCTTGCTTATTCCTTGTAGTAGACGATCTGGTGCGAGCTGGCCAGCAGCTGGCCAGCCGGGCTCCATAGCTGCGCGCGCTGGTCGAAGTACCCCTGCTGGAAGACCTGCGCCTGCGCGCTGGCCAGCACGTGGCGGTCGCCCAGCGCCGCCAGCGTGGGCGCATCGGCGTGGAAATACGTGGTCATCGACACCGTGCCGGCCGGCACGAAGCCCGCGCGCTTGAGGAAGATGCGCGGGTAGAAGCTGTCCGCCCATGACGCCACCGCGGCGAAGTCCGGCGTGCGCGCCGGCGCGTCGCGCAGCCAGAACTGGGTCAGGCTGTCGGGGTGCTCGGTGCCGGCCTCGGCGGTCGGCTTGGCGCCGCGCACCGGGCGCATGTCATAGGACTTGAGCCAGCGCACCGGCGCAAAGCCGCCCATCGCCGGCAGCGTGTCGGCGGCTGGCACCTCGGGCATCACCGCCTCGCCGCAGGCCCAGGTCTCGCGGCGCACCGCGAACACGGCGGTGGCAGTGGTGGCCACGGCATCGCCCTGGCGCAGCGTCAGGTTCCAGTGCTGGGTCGAGCGGTTGGTCCGCACCGGCAGCGCCTCGATCTCGAACGGGCCTTCGGCGATCGGGCCGGCAAAGTTGACCGACAGCGCGATCGGGTCGCCCAGCCGTTGCGGATGCAGCAGCGCCGCCTGCAGCAGCGTGGCGGCGGTGATGCCGCCAAACGGGCCGATCATGTTCCAGTAGGCCGGCGTGGTGCGGCCCAGGAAACGATTTTCGCCGGCGGCCTCCAGGGCGATGGCATCGTCGAACGCATGCAGCGCGATGGGGGCGGAGGCGGACAGGGCGGCAGCGGTAGCAGTCATGGCAAGGGCGCAAATAGAACGATCGTTCGATAGCTGCCTACACTAACCGTAGTCAGGAGTTCGGTCAACCGTCCCCGCATGCAAGCGCTCCAGAAGGCGCATCAGCCTTGTGCCCGGCGCCGCCACGCCAGGCTCCAGCCGAGCTGGTTGGCGATCACACCCAGCAGCACCAGCAGCATGCCCGCGACCTGTAGCGGCCCGAGCACGACGCCGAACACCATCACGTCGATGACGATCGCCACCAGCGGATAGACGAACGACAGCGTGGCGATCGACACCACGCTCAGCCGCTGGAAGGCGCCGTACAGCAGGGTGTACATGACGCCGGTATGGATCAGCCCCAGCGCCAGCAGCGCGGCCCAGGTGCCGGTCTGATAGCTGCCGGCCGCGGGATGCGCCAGCGGTGCCAGCATCACCACGCCCAGCACCATCTGCAGGCCCGCAATCTGCCCGGGCGGAATCGCCTGCAGCCGGCGCGTGGCCATGGTCGTGACCGCATACAGCAGTGCCGCCAGCAGCGCCAGGCCGATCCCGGCCAGCATCGCGGCGCCGGTGCCGCCGTGCTCCAGCCCGGTGATCAGCATCACGCCGGCAAAGGCCAGCACCAGCCACGGCAGCCTGGCGAACGGGAACGGCTCGCGCTGCATCGCCGAGGTCAGCAACAGCAGGAAGAACGGCTGGGTGTGGTAGACCACGGTCGCAATCGCAATGCCGCTGCAAGCATAGGCCGAGAATAGGGCCAGCCAGTTGAGCACCAGCGTGACGCCGCCCAGCGCCAGCCACCCCAGCTGCGCGCGGCTCATGCGCACCCAGCCGCGCTGCAGCGTCAGTGTGCCCAGCAGCGCGGCGCCGCCGAAGATGCAGCGGAAGAACACCACGTCCAGCGGCGGCTGCCCGCTGGTGACGACGAACCAGCCGATGGTGCCTGACAGCACCATGGCCGCGACCATGCGCCAGGCACCGCCTGGCATGGATTGAGGAGAAGGCATGGGGCACTCCGGGCATGCAATGGCGGCATTGTTGCAGCATGCCATCCACTCAACAATCCCGCTGAAGCTCAATTAGTATTTGAGTTGCGATCAAGGATTGGAGACTGGGCATGTCGGATACACCACTCAATGCGATGGCCGTCTTCGCCCGCGTGGTCGAATGCGGCAGCTTCTCCGCTGCGGCGCAGGATCTCGGCATGACGCCTTCGGGCGTCAGCCGGCACGTGTCGCGGCTGGAAGCGACGCTCGGCGCCAGCCTGCTGCAGCGGACCACGCGCGCCTTCGCGCTGACCGAGCTGGGCCAGTCGGTCTACGCCGCCTGCGCACGCATGACCGCCGCCGCGCGCGAGGTCACCGCGCTGGCCGGCGAGCACGGCGGCACGCCCCATGGCGTGCTGCGCGTCAGCGCGCCGGTCGCGTTCGGGCAGGCCTGGCTGGCGCCGCGCCTGCCGGCGCTGCTGCAGAAATACCCCGCGCTGGACCTGCAGCTGACCCTGGCCGACCGCATGGTCGACCTGGTCGAGGAGGGCCTCGACGTGGCGGTGCGCATCGCGCGCGAACTGGCGCCGGGCCTGGCGGCGCGGCCGCTGCGCGAAGTGCGCTACCGGCTGGTGGCCTCGCCGCGCTACCTGGCGGGGCACGGCACGCCCGCCGCGCCGGCCGAGTTGCCGGCGGCGCGCTGCCTGTACCTGGGCTACGGCAATTTCGGCGAGCGCTGGACGCTGCGCCACCAGGCCGGCGGCGAGGCCGTGGTGGTGCGCATCCCGCCGCGGCTGACGCTGAACAACAGCCTGGCGATCATGACGATGGTGGAAGGCGACGCCGGCATCGGGCTGGTGCCGGATTTCTCGCTGGGCAGCGCGCTGGACGAGGGCCGCGTCGTCGCCGTGCTGCCGGACTGGGACATCCTCGAGCCCTACATCGGCACGGCCTACGCGGTGTACACCCCGACGCGGCACGTGCCGCCCAAGGTGCGCGCCTTTGTCGACCACCTCGCCGCCACCGCGACCGGCCTGCCGGCCTGATCAGTCCTTGCCCAGCGCCCGCCGCAACTATCAGGGACAGTGCGGGAGGGCCAAGCCTGTCAGGCCGCGCAGACCCGGTACACCGCCAGGCTGCCGCGCCAGTTGACGCCCCAGTTAACGGTAATGCCCTCGTGCATCACCACGCGGTCGATGACGCGCAAGCCGACCGTGGGCGCCAGCTCCTCGAAATCGCTGATGGTCAGCACGCGCACGTTGGGCGTGTTGTACCACTGGTAAGGCAGCGATTCCGACACCGGCATGCGCCCGCGGAACACCGACAGCCGGTGCGGCCAGTAGCCGAAGTTCGGGAACGACACGATGCACTCGCGCCCCACCCGCAACGTGTCGCGCAGCACCTGTGCGGTGTTGTGGATGGTCTGCAGCGTCTGCGACAGGATCACCGTGTCGAAGCTCTTGTCCTCGAACAGTGCCAGCCCGCCTTCCAGGTTCTGCTGGATGACATGCACGCCCTTCTGCGCGCACGCCAGCACGCCTTCATCGCGGATCTCGATGCCGTACGCCTGCACGTCGAGCTCGTCCTGCAGCACGCGCAGCAGGCTGCCGTCGCCGCAGCCCAGGTCGAGCACGGTGGAGTTGGGTTCGATCCAGCGCGCGATCGCGCGGAAGTCGGGGCGCAGCGCCAGGATATTGGGATTGGCCAGGGCGTTCATGCGCCGATCTCCTCTGCGATGCGGTCGTAGTAGGCGCGCATCAGGTTGTGGTAGCGCGGGTCGTCGAGCAGGAAGGCATCGTGGCCATGCGGCGCGTCGATCTCGGCGTACGAGACCGGGCGCTTGTTGTCCAGCAGCGCCTTGACCAGCTCGCGGCTGCGGCTGGGCGCGAAGCGCCAGTCGGTGCTGAAGCTGGCCACCAGGAAGCTCGCCTGCGTCTGCGCGATGGCGCGGGTCAGGTCGCCGCCATAGGCCAGCGCCGGGTCGAAGTAGTCCAGCGCGCGCGTGATCAGCAGGTAGGTGTTGGCGTCGAAGTACTCGGCGAACTTGTCGCCCTGGTAGCGCAGGTAGCTTTCCACCTGGAACTCGACATCGAACGAGAAGCGGATGTCTTCCGCCTTCAGCTCGCGGCCAAACTTCTCCGCCATGTCCTCGTCCGACAGGTAGGTGATATGGCCGATCATGCGCGCCACGCGCAGCCCGCGCTTGGGCTTGACGCCATGCGCGTAGTAGTTGCCGCCGTGGAAGTCCGGATCCGACAGGATGGCGCTGCGCGCCACCTCGTTGAAGGCGATGTTCTGCGCCGACAGCTTGGGCGTGGACGCGACCACGATGCAGTGGCGCAGACGGTCCGGGTACATCAGGCTCCAGGCCAGCGCCTGCATGCCGCCGAGGCTGCCGCCCATGACCGCGGCGAACTGCGTGATGCCGAACGCGTCGGCCACGCGCGCCTGCGCGTTGACCCAGTCCTCCACCGTCACCACCGGGAACGTCGCGCCATAAGGCAGGCCGGTCGCGGGATTCACGCTCATCGGCCCGGTCGAGCCGAAGCACGAGCCCAGGTTGTTGACGCCGATGACGAAGAAGCGGTTGGTGTCGAGCGGCTTGCCCGGGCCCACCATGTTGTCCCACCAGCCCAGGTCGCGCGGGTTGTCGGCGTAGACGCCGGCGACATGGTGCGAGGCATTGAGCGCGTGGCACACCAGCACCGCGTTGGAGCGCGCCGCGTTGAGCGTGCCGTAGGTCTCGACCATCAGGTCGTAGCCGGCGAGGGACGTGCCGTTGCGCAGCTTCAGCGGCTCGGCGAAGTGCATGCGCTGCGGCGTAACCACGCCGACCGAATCGGTCGACAGCGGGGCGAGTGCGCTGGGCGCAGACGGCAAGGCGACATCAGTCATGGAATCCGGGCCCGCGGCGAACGGGCATAAAAAAACCCGACCGGCATTTGCGTGTGAAGCATCGCAGCCAAGTCGGGATTCACTGGATTCCTTGCGGGATTCCGCGTGCCGGCGATCATTGTCGTGGTGACATGGGGCGCCGACCCAACCTCTTTAGCCGCATTTATAGTGGCAGCCCGGACCGGGGTCCCTTGGTCCCGTAGCTGCCGCGCGCCCGCAAGCCAGTCATCAAATCGGCGCGACCGGGCAATTATAGAGCAATCGGCCCGGCGTGTCGGTTTCAGCCCAGCAGCACCCGCAGATGCGCCTCGGCATGGTCCGACGGCGACTTGCGGAAACCGCTCTTGGCATAGCGGTGCCACTGGCCCTGCACCGTCGCCATGATCAGCGCGGCGCGCGCCGGGATGTCGGCATCCGCGGGGAATTCGGCCTGCGTCACTGCCACCTTCAGGCACTGGCGCAGCGAGGCCTCGATGCGGTCCACCACCTGGTTGATGCGTTCCTGCAGCCGCTCGTGCTCGCCCACCAGCGCCTCGCCGGTCAGCACGCGCGTCATGCCCGGGTTCTTCTCGGCAAACGACAGCAGCATGCGCACGATCGCCTGCGCCTGGCGCAGGCCGTGCTCTTCCTTGTCGGCAATCTGGTTGATCAGGCCGAAGACGGTCTGCTCGATAAAGCCGATCAGGCCCTCGTACATCTGCGCCTTGCTGGCGAAGTGGCGATACAGCGCCGCCTCGGACACGCTCAGGCGCGCGGCCAGCGCGGCGGTGGTGATCTTTTCCCCGCGCGGATGCTCGAGCATGGTCGCCAGCGTCTGCAGGATCTGGATGCGGCGCTCGCCCGGCCGCGGGCGCTTGCGCGCCGGCGCGGCAGGCGCCGCGGGCGTGTCCGCGGGTGTGTCCATCTCGTCGGCTCCGCCTGCAATGACTGCCTCCGGCTGGTCCCCGTTGCTTTGCGTCATGACCCGTTTCTCCGCATTCGTCGTTGGAGTTGATGCATCGATTGTACTTTTATGTCCACATAGGCCGGCCGGTTCGGCACGCGGGCCCGCACGCGAGGCGCGTTGCCGGACTGCGCCTGCGGTGCCTGCGGAACCTGTGATTCCGCGGCCACCAGCGTGACCGAATGCTCCTGCGCGGCGTGGCCGGCGCGGCGGTCTTCTTCCGCCTCGAGCGTCGAGCGGACCGCCGCATCGCGCCGGCTGCCATCGTCTTGCGCCGAATTGGGCGCGCCAGGCACGTCATGCGGGCGCGACGGCGCCATGGTGCGCAGGTAGCCGGTCACCCAGGCGGTGCGGATGCCGGTGCCGGCATAGCGCTTGAGGTGCGACACGGTGTCCTCCACCAGCACCGCGCGATGCGGTGCCACGCGCGCCTGCACCAGCAGGCGCCGCAGCATGAGGCGGTCCGGCTTGGGCCGCAGGTGGCCATGCACCCACATCTGCTCGATCGCCACCACGCGCTCGAAGCAATGGCCGATGCCGGCGATGTCCAGCACAGCGCGCGCATAGTCCTGGGGGGCGTTGGTGACCAGGAGCTTGCGCCCCGGCAGGCGCCGCAGGTGCGCCGCCAGCCCGCGCTGCACGCGCACCATCCCGGCCAGCGCCGGGAATTCATGCGCCGCGCGCAGGAAGTCGGCGGGATCGACGCCATGGTGGCGGATCATGCCGAGCAGCGTCGCGCCGTAGCGCTGCCAGTAGTCCACCCGCACGCGGCTGGCGGTGGCCTCGTCGCAACCGAGCACGCGCGCCACGTAGGCGGTCATCAGCCGGTTGATCGCCGGGAAGATCGCGTGCGAGGCATCGTGCAGCGTGTTGTCGAGGTCGAACAGCCAGACCGTGCGCCCCGAGTTGTCCCCGGCGGGACGGCGGCGCAGGCGAGCGCGGACACGGCGCGGAGGAGGAAGACTGGTAGGCACGCCGGGCGACTCTGGAGATGATGGGATGCCGGGGCAGCCGGTTGTGGCCCGCCCCGGCGGTGCCGCTCAGTGCGAGCGGATCATGGTGCCGAACGCCTGCTCGGTCAGGATTTCCAGCAGCAGCGAATGCTCGATGCGGCCATCGACAATGTGCACCGAATGCACGCCGCTCTTGGCTGCGTCCAGCGCCGACGAGATCTTCGGCAGCATGCCGCCCGAGATGGTGCCGTCGGCGAACAGCTCCTCGATCTCGCGCGCGGTCAGGTCGGTCAGCAGGTTGCCCTTTTTGTCCATCACGCCCGGGATGTTGGTCATCATCACCAGCTTCTCGGCCTTCAGGATCTCGGCCATCTTGCCGGCGACCACGTCAGCGTTGATGTTGTAGGCCTGGCCGTCGTCGGAGAAGCCGATCGGCGAGATGACCGGGATGAAGGCGTCGTCCTGCAGCGCCTTGACCACGGCCGGGTTGATCGCCTCGATATCGCCCACGTAGCCGATATCGATGAAGGCGCCCGGGTTCTCGCGGTCGGGCATCTGCAGGCGCTTGGCGCGGATCAGGCCGCCGTCCTTGCCGGTCAGGCCCACGGCCTGGCCGCCGTACTGGTTGATCAGCATCACGATGTCCTGCTGGACTTCGCCGCCGAGCACCCACTCGACCACTTCCATGGTCTCTTCGTCGGTGACGCGCATGCCTTGCACGAAGGTGCCGACCTTGCCGACCTTCTTCAGCGCCTCATCGATCTGCGGGCCGCCGCCGTGCACCACCACCGGGTTCATGCCGACCAGCTTCAGCAGGATCACGTCGCGCGCGAAGCCGTGCTTGAGCTTTTCTTCGGTCATGGCATTGCCGCCGTACTTCACCACGATGGTCTTGCCGTGGAACTTGCGGATATACGGCAGCGCCTCGGCGAGGATCTCGGCTTTCAGTGCGGGAGCGATGGCGGCCACCGCAGTCGCGGCAGGCCCGGGGTTGTCGGCGTTCATGGGGGACATCCGTGAGATTCAACAGGTATGATGGCTAACAGCCGCGTAGCCGGCGGAAAACGCAACAGCGCGCAACAGGGATCGCCCGAAAGTGCGCCATCCGGCTATGGCAGGCGCCGATTTTACAAGAAACCGCGCGGGGCGCGAGTCCCGCGGCCCGGGCAGGTCCGGCCATCCGCCCCGCAAGCGCCGCACGGGGCACCACGGCGGCCCGCCGGCGTTCCGTTCGCGCAACAGCACAGCTTCTTTCGCGGCCTTTGCCGTTTGTCTTGCGCTTCGCCGTACCAGTTCCCGCCGTATCAGTTCCCGCACCATGACCGATCCCGCCACCGTCCTGACCGGCCAGCTTCGCCCCGTCGAGCATTGCAGCCAATGCGGCGCCGGCTTCGTCTGCGGCTACGTGGCTGGGCTGCGCGAGTGCTGGTGCGCCAGCCAGCCGCTGCTGCCGGCACGGCGCATCGTGCCCGGCCAGCACTGCCTGTGCCCCAGCTGCCTGGCGGCGCGCCAGCGCGGCGATCAGGCGCCGGAGCCCGCCGAGGGCTGAACCGCCGGCACAGGGCCGGACGACGCGCCGGCGCTGCTCCACTGCATCACCAGCATCCCCACCACGATCAGCGTGGCGCCCGCCAGCCGCGCCGGCGTCATGGCCCGCACCGCGAATCCGGCCAGGCCGAACTGGTCGACGGCCAGCGCGGCCAGCACCTGCCCCGCCACCACCGCGGCAATAAAGCCGGCCGCGCCGAGCTTCGGCGCCATCACCAGGGCGGCCGAGATATAGAACACCCCCAGCACCCCGCCAATCCACGTCCACGCCGGCGCGCGCGCCAGCACCGATGCCGCGGGCAGCGGCACGCGCAGCAGCCATAGCAGGGGCAGCAGCGCCGCCAGGCTGACCAGCAGCGACACCAGCGTCGCCCCCAGCGGATGTCCCAGCGTACGCGCCAGCGTGGCGTTGGCGCCCGCCTGGAACGGGATCACGGCGCCCGCCAGCACGGCGGTGGCAAGGGGCAACACTAGGGGCAACAGCAAGGAAATCGGGAAAGAATTCGGCAACTGGATGCCTGACATGTCACGCTCCGTAGGGCAAACTGCGATGCCTGACAGTTTGAAATATCGCAAAGCGAATTCCCAATTCTGCTTTCATACGTTTAATATTCGCCGAATGAATAGCCTACGCGGAATCGACCTCAACCTGCTGGTGGTGCTTGAAGCACTGCTCGCCGAGCGCCACATCTCACGCGCCGCGCTGCGCCTGCACCTGAGCCAGCCGGCGGTCAGCCATGCGCTGGGGCGGCTGCGGCAGCTGCTCGACGATCCCATCCTGGTACGCGGCAAGGGCGGCCTGGTGCTGAGCGCACGCGCCCATGAACTGTCCGGCCCGCTGGCCGAAGCGCTGTCGCAGGTGCGCATCCTGCTGGGGCCGAGCGGCTTCCAGCCCGCCACCGCGCGCCGCAGCTTCCGCCTCGCGATGTCCGACTACGGTGCGCTGGTGGTGCTGCCGCGGCTGCTGCGCGCCTTGCGCAAGGCCGCGCCCAATATCGACCTGGTGGTGTCGCAGGCCAGCCGCGAGGGCATGACGGCGCAGGTGGCCGATGGCGAGATAGACATGGCGCTGGGCGTGTTCAGCTACCAGCCCGAAGGCGTGCAGTCGGCCGAATTGTTCCGGGAAAGCTATGCCTGCGCGGTGGACGCGGCCACGGTGCGCGACACCGGCCGGCTCGACCAGGTGGCCTACCTGGCGCGCTCGCATGTGCTGGTGGCCACCCACAGCGAACGCATGGACGCGATCGACGCCGCGGTCGCCAGGCTGGGCGGGCGGCGCAAGATCGCCTGCGTGGTGCCGCACTGGAGCGTGGCGCCGGCGCTGATCGCCGGGACCAACCTGGTGCTGACCACGGCGCGGCGCAGCCTGTCGGCGCTGGAGGAAGACTCGCGCTACGCCATCTTCGAGCCGCCGTTTGCGCTGGAAGACTTCACCTTCAGCATGATCTGGCACGAGCGCACCGAAGCCGATCCGGCCCACGCCTGGCTGCGCGAGCGCGTGCTGGCGGCGGCGGCCAGTCAGGAATCGGAAGAGCCGATCAGCTTGCGCGGCTGACGCCGCCGCGCCGGCTTGGCGGCACCCGGCACCGGCGGCTGCGGCCGGGCGTCACGGCGCCTTGCCGGCGGTTCGGGGGATGCAGGCCGTGCGGGCGGCGTGCCCCCGCGGAACACCAGTTTCTGACGCGTGCCGTGCTGCTTGTTGGCCATGATGGCTGGCGGCCAGGGCCAGGCCTGGCTTCTGCTGATCAGTGCATGTGATCGCCGTGGCCGGCGTGGCCGCCGCCCGGCACCATGTCGCGCACTTCGGCGTTGACCTTCTGCTCGGTCACCTTGCCGCCCTGCTCGATCTTCAGCGTGATGGGCACGGTGTCGCCCTTCTTGAGCTGGCTCTTCAGGCCCATCAGCATCACATGGTAGCCGCCCGGCTTCAGCTCTACGTCCTTCATCTTGGGCAGGTCGAGCGACTTGACCTGCCGCATGCGCATCACGTTGTTTTCCATCTTCATCTCGTGGATCTCGGCCTCGCCCACCGGCGACGAGACACCCACCAGCTTCGCGTTCTCGTGCGCATGCAGCACCATGAACGCGCCCGAAGCGGCCTGCGTCGGCACCGTGCCGCGCACCCAGGCGTTGCTGACGTCGACCTGGGCCAGCGCGGCCCCGGACGCCAGCGCCGTGGCCAGTGCGGCAATCGATGCGGCCAGCGTGGCCGCGCGGAATTTGGCTTGCATCGTTGTCTCTCCTGAAAGCAGAGATTAGAACATGGCACCGCGCGCCGCGTGCAGGCATGCCAGGGCATGCGGGCCGGCCAAAGCCGGCTAGTCTGGCAGCCGCGGCGGCGCGCCGCCAATGCGGCAAGGTGTCGCACGCGCCGGCACCTTCCGGCCGCATTGATACACTCGCGCCATGACCACCGCCGCAGCCGTGTCCCCCTCATCCCCCTCATCCCGCTTGCCTGACCTGCCCTTCCTGTCGCCCTTGCCGGCCGCCAGCTCGCCGCGCCACGGCCAGGTGACGCTGCGGCGGCTGTTCTGGCTGCGCTGGGCGCTGCTGTCGGGGCAGGCGCTGACGCTGCTGGCCTGCGACCCGATCGCCGGCATCCGGCTGCCGTATGGGCCGCTGATGGTGGTGCTCGGGCTCCAGGCGCTGTTCAACCTGATCACGGCGCTGCGCCTGCGCCAGCACACGCGGCGCAACACGGCGCCCGGCGAAGCCGAACTGATGGGGCAGCTGCTGGTGGACCTGACCGCGCTGTCGGCGATCCTGTTCTACACCGGCGGCGCGACCAATCCCTTCGTGTCGTTCTACCTGCCGGGCCTCGCCATCGCCGCGGCCATCCTGCCGTGGCGGCAGGTGCTCGCGCTGGCGGTCTATGCGCTCGCCTGCTACACGGTGCTGCTGTTCGAATACGTGCCGCTGGACCTGCACAACCCCGACAACGCGGTGAACTACCACCTGGCGGGCATGTGGCTGAACTTCGTCGCCAGCGCGGTGATGATCGCGATGTTCGTCGCGCGCCTGTCGGGCGTGCTGCGCCAGCGCGAGGCGCAGCTGAACCTGGCGCGCGAGCAGCTGCTGCGCGAGGCGCGCGTGGAAGACCTCAACGGCCAGGCCGCCGCGGTGGCGCATGAGATCGGCACGCCGCTGGCGACGCTGGCGGTGATCGCCGGCGAGCTGCGCGCCGATGCCTCCGACGCGGCGCTGGGCGCCACGCCGATCCGCAGCTACCTGCCCGACCTGCAGACCGTCGAGCAGCAGCTGGCGCTGTGCCGCACCACGCTGGCGCGGCTGCGCGAGGACTCGGCCACGCTGGCGCCGCAGCGCCTGGACGCCTGGCTGCCGGCCTTTGCCGAGCGCTGGCAGCTGCGCCATCCCAACGCCAGCCTGCAGGCAAGCGCCACGCCGGGCGCCGGCGCGCAGCCGGTGGAGACCGCGCGCGTCGGCCAGATCCTGACCATCCTGCTCGACAACGCAGCGCGCGCCCAGCAGAACGCCGGCCGCTCCAGCCGGCCGCTACAGCTGGAAATCGCCATGGAGCCGGGACACGTGGCGCCGTGGCTGTCGTTCCGCGTCGCCGACCATGGCGACGGCATTCCCGAGGCACTGCGCGGCCAGCTCGGCGAAATGCCGGTGGCCAGCCAGCACGGCGGCCAGGGCATCGGCCTGTACCTGGCGCAGAGTGGCGCGCGCCAGATGGGCGGCGAGCTGGGCTGGCGCGACCGCTCCGGCGGCGGCACCGTGGCCGAGCTGCGGCTGCCCGCACTGTCTACGCTATCGGCGCCGCGTGCGCGCAGCGCATCCTGAACCCACGCGCGACTCCTGACCATGACCGACACCTTCCAACCGGTTCCCGAAGCCACCGCGCCGGCGGGCACTTCGTTCCTCGTCATCGACGACGACGAAGTCTTTGCCGGCACGCTGGCACGCGCGCTCATGCGCCGCGGCTACGCCGTGCAAGTGGCCCATGACGGCCGCACCGCGCTGGCGCTGGCGGGCCGAACCGACTTTGCCTACGTCACGCTCGACCTGCACCTTGAGCCGCCGCCCGAGGCCGGCAGCACCGCGCCGGCCGAATCCGGCCTGCAGCTGGTCGCGCCGCTGCGCCAGGCGCTGCCGGACGCGCGCATCCTGATCCTGACCGGCTATGCCAGCATCGCCACCGCGGTGGCGGCGGTCAAGCAAGGCGCGGACGAGTACCTGGCCAAGCCGGCCAATGTCGATTCGATCCTGACTGCGCTGATGGCGGGGGTGTCGGAAGACGCGGCGCAGGCCGCGCTGGAAGAGCCGGTGCCGCTGTCGGTGGCGCGGCTCGAGTGGGAACATATCCAGCGCGTGCTGGCCGAGCATGGCGGCAATATCTCCGCCACGGCGCGGGCGCTGAACATGCACCGGCGTACCTTGCAGCGCAAGCTGGGGAAGCGGCCGGTGTCGCGGTAGAAGGGTAGGGAAACCGGATTGCGGCTGCCGCGCTTACAGGCGCAGCTGCACGTGTTCCCAGTCCAGCCCTTCGCTGGACTCGGCAGTATCGCCCTGCGCGACGATGCGCATGGCATCGCCCGCATGCCGGTCCGACAGCGAGAACAGCGCGCCGGCTTCAAGCGCCAGCGTGGCGGCCGCGGCCTTGGCGGCGCCGCGCGCGCTGGCCTGTGCAGCAGGTGTGGCCGGTTTGGCCTGCGTGACTTCGGCTGTCTGCACGGCAGGCACGGCGGGACGGATGCAAAGGAATGCCGTGGCCGCGGCCAGTGCGGCCAGCAAGCCTCCGGTGGCAAGCACCACGCGGCGGGTCTTGTAGTTGACCATTGGTTTCTCCTGGCAGTGGTTTGAGTGGGATGCGGTGGCTCCCGCACCGGTCAATCGACCGTCAAGGTGCGCAAGGGTCTCATTGCCGCGCGCGGGTGCGCCAGTGTGCTTACCAATGCTTACGATGCTTACCGCGATGTGGCAGGCGGATACGTACTGACAACAAATTCCAGCCGCGACCCGACAAAAAAAGGGCGCATCGTGATGCGCCCTTCTTGTTCCGGCCCTGCGTGCCCGCTTACAGCACGTAGCGCGACAAGTCTTCGTTGCCGGCCAGGTCGCCGAGGCGCTGGTCGACATAGGCCGCGTCGATCGTCACGGTCTCGCCCGACGACTTGGTGGCGTGGAAGGACAGGTCCTCCAGCAGCCGCTCCATCACCGTGTACAGACGGCGCGCACCGATGTTCTCGACCTTCTCGTTGACCGAGAACGCGATCTCGGCAAGTCGGCGGATGCCGTCCGGCGCGAACACCAGGTTGACCTCTTCGGTGTTCAGCAGCGCCTGGTACTGCTTGGTCAGGCTGGCATCGGTCTGCGTCAGGATGGCCTCGAAGTCCTGCACCGACAGCGACTCCAGTTCCACGCGGATCGGAAAGCGGCCCTGCAGTTCGGGGATCAGGTCGCTCGGCTTGGACAGATGGAACGCGCCCGAGGCAATGAACAGGATATGGTCGGTCTTGATCATGCCGTACTTGGTGTTCACCGTGGTGCCTTCCACCAGCGGCAGCAGGTCGCGCTGCACGCCCTGGCGCGACACCTCGCCGCCGCCGATTTCGCTGCGGCTGGCGATCTTGTCGATCTCGTCCAGGAATACGATGCCGTTCTGCTCCACGTTGGCGATGGCCTTGTGCTTGAGCTCCTCGTCATTGACCAGCTTGGCGGCCTCTTCGTCGACCAGCAGCTTGAAGGCTTCCTTCACCTTCATCTTGCGGCGCGCCTTCTTGCCCTGGCCCAGGCCGGCGAACATCGAGCGGATCTGCTCGGTCATGTCCTCCATGCCCGGCGGGCCCATGATGTCCATGCTCGGCACGCCGGCGGCGAGTTCCAGCTCGATTTCCTTGTCGTCCAGCTGGCCCTCGCGCAGCTTCTTGCGGAACACCTGGCGCGTGTTGGAATCCTTCTCTTCCGGCTGCGAGAAGCCGATATCGCGCGGCGGCGGCAGCAGGACGTCGAGCAGGCGGTCCTCGGCCGCGTCCTCGGCCTTGGTGCGCACCTTCTTCATCTCGGATTCGCGCGTCTGCTTGATCGCCATCTCGGCGAGGTCGCGCACGATGGTGTCGACGTCGCGGCCGACATAGCCCACCTCGGTGAACTTGGTCGCTTCAATCTTGATGAACGGCGCGTCGGCCAGCTTGGCCAGGCGGCGCGCGATCTCGGTCTTGCCGACGCCGGTCGGGCCGATCATCAGGATGTTCTTGGGCGTGATTTCCTGGCGCAGCGGCTCGGCCACCTGCTGGCGGCGCCAGCGGTTGCGCAGCGCCACCGCCACGGCCTTCTTGGCCTTGTCCTGGCCGATGATGTGCTTGTCGAGTTCGGAAACGATTTCCGACGGGGTCATGGTGTGCGACATGGTATCCGTTCAGTAGGGCGCGCGTTGCCGCCTTCGCTTATTCCAGCGTCTCGATGACGAAGTTGGTATTGGTGTAGATGCAGAGCTCGCCGGCGATGGTCAGCGCTTTCTCGACCACGTCCTTCGGCGCCATCTCGGTGTTCTCCATCAGCGCCTTCGCGGCCGACTGCGCATACGCGCCGCCCGAGCCGATCGCGGCGATGCCGCCCTCGGGGTCGAGCACGTCGCCGTTGCCGGTGATGACCAGCGTGGTGTCGCGGTCGGCGGTGATCAGCATGGCTTCCAGCCGGCGCAGCGCGCGGTCCGAACGCCAGTCCTTGGCCAGGTCGACCGCGGCGCGGGTCAGGTTGCCCTGGTACTTTTCCAGCTTGGCTTCGAAGCGGTCGAGCAGCGAGAAAGCATCGGCCGTGCTGCCGGCAAACCCGACCAGCACCTTGCCGTTGTAGATGCGGCGCACCTTGCGTGCGGTGCCCTTCATCACGATATTGCCGAGAGTGACCTGGCCATCACCGCCAAGTGCGACCTGGTTGCCGCGGCGAACGCTGACGATGGTAGTGCCGTGATACTGTTCCATGGTGGCTTCCGTGAATATGTCACGACCGTAGTTGGCGACGCCCCCGGCCGTTTCAAGCCCTTTCGTGCGCCGGGCCACACAGGCGGCGCGCCGCGCGGGCGTCTGACCACTATAGGACGCCGGGCGCGGGCCTGCCGCTGCACCTCGTGCGCCTCCCCCCAGATGCAAAAAGGGCCATGCGTTGCCGCATGGCCCTTCCATGGCGCCCGGCGCATCACTTCAAGCGATGCGCCCTGGCAATCCGCTCAGTCGGCTCAGTCGGCATATACGCCGGCCTTCTTGATCACCGGGGTCCACTTGTTGATTTCGGCGGTCAGGTTGGTGCGCAGCGATTCCGGCGTGGCGCGCTGTGCCGGCACCGCTTCGGCGCCCAGCTCGGCCATCTTGGCGCGGAACGCCGGGTCGGCCACGGCCTTCTGCAGGGCGGCCGACAGCTTGTCGATCACCGGCTTGGGCGTGCCCTTGGGCGCGTACATGGCGTGCCAGACCTTCACTTCCACGTTAGGCATGCCCTGTTCGGCTGCCGTCGGGACGTCCTTGAACGCCTCCACGCGACGCGCCTGCATGGCTGCGTACGGCTTGACCGAGTGGGCCTTCAGGTGGCCGGCCAGGTTGGTGGTCTGGTCGCACAGCAGGTTGACCTGGCCGCCCAGGATATCCGTCAGCGCCGGCGCCGCGCCCTTGTACGGCACGGTGGTCAGCTCGGTCTGGATCGCGCTCTGGAACAGCAGGCCGCACAGGTGCGAGGCCGAGCCGATGCCGGCGTTGGCCAGCGACAGCTTGGCGGCGTTGGCCTTGATGTACGGCAGCAGTTCCTTGAAGCTGTTCGGCGGCAGCTGCTTGTTGCCGACCAGGATCATCGGCACGTCGGCGATTTCACCGACCATCTCGAAGTCCTTCAGCGGATCGAAGCCCAGGTTGCGGTACAGCGCCGGGGCCGTGGCCATGCCGATATGGTGGATCAGCACGGTGTGGCCGTCGTTCTTGGCCTGGACCACCTTCTTGGCACCGATGGTGCCACCGGCGCCGCCCAGGTTTTCGATCACGATGGTCGCGCCCAGGTGCTTGGACATGATCGCGGTCAGTTCGCGCGAGAGCTTGTCGGTCGGGCCGCCCGCCGAGAACGGCACCACGGCCGAAATGGGCTTGCCGCCCGGGAATTCCTGCGCGTACGCGCCTGCCGCCACGCCCATCGCGCTGACTGCCAGCGCGGCCGCGATCGTCTTTGCCACTCGTTTCATGCTCTCTTCTCCTGGTTCCTTCAATACCCGTCTTGCAATGCATTGCCGCCGGCTTGGCCCCTGCTCGTGCGGGGGCGCTCTGGCGCGGTCTCACTAGCCGCGCTTGGACCATGACCGGCTGGCGCCGCTGCCCCTGCGGTAAACCGCAAGGGCGGGGGATGATGTTAGCAACTCCAGACAATGCGCAGGTATAGGGGCTAACCCGCCTGCAATCCGCGGCATATGGCGGGAAATCCGGAAAACAGGCAGGGATCGGCCGCAAAGGCACGCTTTTGCGACATGTGGCGCTGCTCAACTGAAAAAACCGAGCATTTCCTCAAGTAGCGGTTCGGGGGCTTCTTCCGGGAGGTAGTGCCCGCACGGCAGCGCCTTGCCGCTGACATCGGCGGCTACCTCCTGCCACAGCCCGAGCGGCTCGAAGCAGCGCGCCACCACACCGTGCTCGCCCCACAGCACGCGCAGTGGCAGCGCCAGCCGGCGTCCGGCCTCGCGGTCGGCGCGGTCGTGCTCAAGGTCGATGGTGGCGGCGGCGCGGTAGTCCTCGCACATGGCGTGCACCCGCGCCGGGTCGCGCATGGCCGCCACGTAGGCGGCCATCGCGTCCGGGGCGAACGGGCTCGGGCCGGCGTGGCGCAGGCCGACCAGCTTCTGCAGGTAGAACTCGGGCTCGGCGTTGATCAGCGTCTCGGGGAACGGCGCGGGCTGGATCAGGAAGAACCAGTGCCAGTAGGCCGCGGCAAAGGCCATGCTGGTGCGCTCGTACATGGCCAGCGTGGGCGCGATGTCGAGCAGCATGGCACGGCTCACGGTTTCGGGGTGGTCGGCGCAGAGCCGGTGCGCCACGCGCGCGCCGCGGTCGTGGCCGCACAGCGCAAAGCGCGTGAAACCGAACTTCGCCATCAGCCCGACCTGGTCCTGCGCCATGGCGCGCTTGCTGTAGTGCTCATGCCCGGCGTTGCCCGGCGGCGCCGAACTGCTGCCGTAGCCGCGCAGGTCGGTGGCGATCACGGTGAAGTGGTCGGCCAGCGTTGGCGCCACCCGGTGCCAGATCAGGTGGCTTTGCGGATGGCCGTGCAACAGCAGCAGCGGCGGGCCGGAGCCGCCCTGCACGCCGGCGATCTCGACCTCGCCGATGCGGTGCCGGAAGGGCTCGAAATTAGGGAACAGCAGCGCGCTGGCGTCGTTCAGCATGGCTTGTCTCCGCTCCTGGGTCGCTTGTCGATCATAGGCGCAAACCCCGCCCTCGGCGCCGCCCGTGACTACCGGGGACTACCGGGCGCATCCACGGACCGTTGCAACTGAATTGCATCAACCGTGGGCCTATGGTTAAATCGGCCCATGACCCGCATTAGCCCGGACGGGCCGGCCCCTGGACCGGCGCCCGCCATCCTTGAAGCCGCCCACGAGCGCCTGCGCCAACTGGGCGCGCGCGTGACGCAGCCGCGGCTGTGCATCCTGGCCTGCCTGATCGGCAGCGACGAAGCGCTGACCCACCAGGCCGTGATCGACCACCTGCCCGAGCAGGGCGAGACCATCGACCGCGTCACCGTGTACCGCGTGCTGGACTGGCTGGTGGAGCAAGGCGTGGCGCAGAAGCGCGCCGGCAACGACCGCGTGTTCCGCTTCAGCCTGGTCGAGCACGAGGCCGCGCGCGCGCAGGAACACCGCCAGCACAGCCATTTCCACTGCACCCGCTGCGACCGCACTTTCTGCCTGGACGACGCCAGCGCCCCGGCCCAGCCGGCCGCGCCGCGCGTGCCCAGCGGCTTTGCCATCGAACATGTCGAACTGACCGTGAACGGCGTCTGCGCCGAGTGCGGCAAGCGTACGCCCGCCGCCCACTGACCGGCACTCTCATTTCCCGGAGAACAACAAATGTCCAAACTGACCCCGGTCACGATCCTGACCGGCTTCCTCGGCAGCGGCAAGACCACCCTGCTCAAGCGCATCCTGAACGAGCAGCACGGCATGAAGATCGCCGTGATCGAGAACGAGTTCGGCGAGGAAAACATCGACAACGAGATCCTGGTGCAGGACGGCCGCGAACAGATCGTGCAGATGAGCAACGGCTGCATCTGCTGCACCATCCGCGGTGACCTGGTGCAGGCGCTGTCAGAACTGCTGACGCGCCGCGACGCCGGCGAGATCGACTTCGACCGCGTGGTGATCGAGACCACCGGCGTGGCCAACCCGGGCCCGGTGGCGCAGACCTTCTTCATGGACGAGGAAATCGCCTCGCGCTACCTGCTCGACGCGGTGATCACGCTGGTCGATGCCAAGCACGCGCACCTGCAGCTGGACAAGCAGGAAGAGGCGCAGCGCCAGGTGGGCTTTGCCGATGCCATCTTCATCACCAAGTCCGACCTGGTCAGCGAGGGCGACGTGGCCGAGCTGCGCCACCGCCTGCTGCACATGAACCCGCGCGCGCCGATCCGCCCCGCCCATTTCGGCGAGACGCCGATCGACACCATCTTCGACCTGCGCGGCTTCAACCTGAACGAGAAGCTGGAGCTTGACCCAGAATTCCTGCGCGCCGACGAGCATGACCACGATCATGACCACGATCATGACCACGAGCACGGCGAGCATTTCGGCACCGACTGCGGCCATGACCACGACCACCACCATGGCCACGGGCACGACCACCACCATCACCACCACCATACCGACCGCATCGCGTCGTTCGTCTTCCGCAGCGAAAAGCCCTTCCACTACGGCAAGCTGGAGGAATTCCTGTCGGGGATCCTGGCGGTGTACGGGGAGAAACTGCTGCGCTACAAGGGCGTACTATATATGGAGGGCGTGGACCGGAAAGTCGTGTTCCAGGGCGTCCACCAGTTGATGGGCAGCGATATCGGCGCCAAGTGGGAAGACGAGACGCCGGGCACCAAGATGGTATTTATCGGCGTGGACCTGCCGCGGGACGCCATCCTCAAGGGCCTGGAGAACTGCCTGGCCTGAGTGCACGGACCGCCGCATGCGCGGTCCCTACCTTCGGACACCGTTCACGGCCACCCCCGTTCGGGGTACCGGGGAAATACCGAAGTGCTGGCTGGCTTTCCCCCGTATCTCGGAAAAATTTGTTCAAGTACAATAGGCCGGATTTGATACCGGTGGCGCACCTTTTTTCCGCCGCCGGTATGGTCCGCTGAACAGGCGGGCCGCAGGGCGGCGGTCGTCGTCAGCATGAGGCAGGCCGCCGGGCAGGTGCGGTCGCAGTGCTTCGTGCGGAGACCGCCTTTCCGCTAGGGGTACCTCGGCGCGCGCCGTCACTGACTGACGCGAGAGAGAGGTGTCCCATGACAGCCGCAACGAAGACGAAAGAAAGCCGCAGCAAGACAGGTAGTGCAGCGGCAGAGACGCTCAAGGCGCAGCCTGTGAAGGCCGCGCCCGCTCCCCGCGGCAGTACGGCGAACGCCGAAGCGGGCGCAACGAAGGGAGGCCCGCGAAGCAGCAAGACTGCAGCCAGCCAGAGTGAAACGACCGTGGCGCGCAAGCGCACGGACAGCGAATCCGAGCGGACCCAGACGCCGCCGGCCGCCTCAACAAGAGAATCAGCAGCAACCATGAGCAGCAACAAACTTCTGACTGAAGCTGAAATCCTGAAGATGAGCGACAAGGATTACATGAACGAGGCGCAGCTCGCCTTCTTCAAGAATCGCCTTGAGCAGCTGCGTGACGAAATCCTGAAGAACGCTGACCAGACCACGGAACACCTGCGCGAAACCGTCATCGTGCCGGATCCGGCCGACCGCGCCACCATCGAGGAAGAGCATGCGCTGGAACTGCGCACGCGCGACCGCGAGCGCAAGCTGCTGAAGAAGGTCGAGCAGTCGCTGCAGCGCATCGAGTCCGGCGACTACGGCTGGTGCGAGGAAACCGGCGAGCCGATCGGCGTTCCGCGCCTGCTGGCCCGGCCCACCGCGACGCTGTCGCTGGAAGCCCAGCAGCGCCGCGAACTGCGCCAGAAGCTGTTCGGGGACTGAAGCCCGGCAACTGAGCCGGCCTGCCTGGCCGGCGCAGCCGCGACACGACGGCCCGGTTTATCCGGGCCGTTTGCATTGGTGGTCAAGCGCGGGGCACCGCTGCACTTGTCGTGGCCCGGCCACGGCCTACCATGATGAGAATCGTCCCGCTGTCGCCGGCCGGGGCTTTCTGGTAAATTCGCAACTTTGTTGCAACAACCGGGTGCGCGCCTGTTTGCGGCCCCTGCTTGCAGTCCCTGCTTGCAATCCCTGCTTGCGCCGCCGGTTCGCCACCTTTCCGCTCTCCTGCCATGGCTGATCGCCTGCCTGTCACCGTGCTGTCCGGCTTTACCGGCGCCGGCAAGACCACGCTGCTGAACCACCTGCTTGCGCAAGGCGCCGGCGGGCGCGTGGCCGTGCTGGTCTGCGGCGCGCAGGATGGCCAGACGCTGGCGCCGCTACCGCCCGGCTGCGAGGCCACCGTGCTGCCGGATGCCGGCACGCTGATGGCCGAAGCCGCGCGGCTGGCCGCGCAAGGGCGCTTTGATGCGCTGCTGGTCGAGGCCGATGGCCGGGACGACCCGCTCGCCATCGCCGAGGGCTTCCTGTTCGAGGCCGAGCACGGCGCCGGCCCCGATGCCGCGCTGCAGCCCGACACGCTGGTGACAGTGGTCGACGCGGCCACCTTCCTCGCCGACCTCAACGAAGCCGATTTCCTGGCCGACCGCGGCCTGGCGCAGGGCCCGGAAGACGACCGCACCGTCGCGGAAGTGCTGGCCGCGCAGGTCGAGTTCTGCGACGTCATCGTGCTGAACAAGGCCGACCTCGCCAGTGCCGGCGAGCTGGCGCGGCTGCGCGCGGTGCTGCATGCGCTGAACCCGCGCGCCGAGATCGTCGAGGCCAGCTTCGGCAGCGTGCCGCCGCAGCGGGTGTCCGGCACCGGCCGCTTCGACTTCGCCGCCGCCGCGGATGCTCCCGGCTGGCTGGCTGCCCTGCAGGGCACGGCGCCGGAGCCGGACAGCGGCGTGTCGACGCTGGTGTACCGGCGCCGCCGCCCGTTCCATCCACAGCGCTTTGCCGACCTGATCCATACCGAATGGCTGCGCGAACAAGGCAGCGTGCTGCGCTCCAAGGGCCTGTTCTGGCTGGCCAGCCGCATGGACACCGCCGGCGACTGGAACCAGGCCGGCGGCGTATGCCGCCACGGCGGCGCCGGCGCCTGGTGGTCTGCGCTGGACCCGGCCGAGTGGCCGACCGATGACGCCGACCGTGCCGGGATCGAGGCCGACATGCAGGTCGACGGCGCGCCGGCACCGTTTGGCGACCGCCGCCAGGAGCTGGTGCTGATCGGCTTGGACCTGGACGCTGCCGCGCTGGCGGCGCGGCTCGATGCCTGCCTGCTGGACGATGCCGAGATGGCGGCAGGCACGCAGGCGTGGGCGGACTACGCAGATCCGTTCCCGGCGTGGGTCGACGAGCTGGACGAGGACCACGAACACGACCACGGCCACGGCCACGGCCACGATCATGACCATGGCGCCGATTGCGGCTGCGGCGCGCCGCACCATCCCCATGCGCACTGACTGGTTCACCCGCCTGCGCGCGCACGGCCCGGGCTTGTGGCTCGCGCTGTGGCTGGCGCTATGCCTGCTGCTGGCGCAGCATGCCGGGCTGACCCACCGCATCGTGCACGGCGGGCTGCCGGGGACCAGCGCAGCCGCGTCGGTCACGTCGGTCACGCCGGCCGAGGCCGACGCGACCAACGCCGATACCGATTCCCATCCACTGGCGCAGAAATTCAGCGGCCACTCCTGCGTGCTGTTCGACGGCGCCACGGTGGCCGACACGCTGTGCGGCAAGCTGCCGCTGCCGCGGCTCGCCTTCGGCAAGCCGGTCAAGCCTGCCAACCTCGCCTGGCGCTGGCCCGACCTGCCCGCCGCCCACCCCTTCCATTCGCGCGCGCCACCGGCGCCGGCCATCGCCCTCGCCTGATCCGGGACGCGGCCATCGCCGCGTGCCCGGCTTTCGAATTTTCCTGAGCTGAACGCCTGCCGCCCGCCTGGTGCGGCCGTCCCATACGGGGCGGCTCGCGCCACGCCACGCCATGCAGCCGTGCCCAGCCCGGGGCTGATTGCCACTGCTTCGTTACGCGCGCCATGTCCAAACAGAACTGCACGAAAAACAGCGCCCCTCGCCTGACCCCGCTCGCGGCCATTGCCGCCTCCCTGACCGCCTCGCTCGCTGCCCTGGCAGCGCCCGCGCACGCGCAGACCGCCACGCCTGCGGCCACCGCCGAAACCGCTCCTGCCACCGCCACTGCTACCGGCACGCTGCGCGAAGTCGTCGTCACCGCCAACCCGCTCGGCAGCGAACTGAACGACATGGTCGCGCCGGTCTCGACGCTGGGCGGCGACGCGCTGGCCGTGCGCCAGGCCAGCACGCTGGGCGAGACGCTCGACAAGCTGCCCGGCGTGTCATCGACGTACTTCGGCCCCAATGCCAGCCGCCCGGTGATCCGTGGCCTGGACGGCGACCGCATCAAGGTGCTGCAGAACGGCGGCAGCACCGTCGACGCTTCGACCCTGTCCTATGACCACGCGGTGGCGCTGGATCCGCTGGTGGCCGAGCGCATCGAGGTGGTGCGCGGCCCGGCCGCACTGATGTACGGCGGCAATGCCATTGGCGGCGTGGTCAACGTGATCGACAACCGCATCCCCAAGGAGCCGATCGAAGGCGTAGGCGGCGCCGTGGATGCCAGCGGCACCATCGGCGGCGACCAGGCCCGCAATGCCAGCGCGCTGATCGAGGCCGGCAACGGCCAGTTCGCGGTCCATGCCGACGCGTTCGCGCGCAAGACCAGCGACCTGCGCATCCCCGGCTACGCCCGCAGCGACCGCCTGCGCGCCGCCGAGCCCCTGCCCGAGGGTGAAAGCGAGGCCTACGGCCGCCTGCCCAACACCAGCGCCGATCAGCAGGGGGGCTCGCTGGGCGGCTCCTACACCTGGGCCGATGGCTTTGTCGGCGCCAACTACAGCGCCTACCGCAATGACTACGGCACGCCCGCCGAGGACGACGTGCGGCTGAAGATGAAGCAGGACCGCTTCGCGCTGGAAGGCGAGGCGCGCAACCTGGCCGGCACCACCGGCGGCTGGATCGAATCGGTCAAGGGCAAGTTCGGGTACACCGACTATGAGCACAAGGAGATCGAGGGCGGCGAGACCGGCACGATCTTCAAGAACCGCGGCTGGGACGCGCGCTTCGAGGCCAGGCACGCGAAGATCGGCAACATGACGGGGGTGATCGGCACGCAGTTCGGGCATACCGACTTCTCGGCGCTGGGCGAAGAAGCGTTCGTGCCGAGCACCAATACCGACAACGCCGCGCTGTTCCTGTTCGAGGAACTGCCGCTGACCGCGTCGGGCGACCTCAAGCTCAACTTCGGCGGCCGGCTCGACCACAGCAGCATCAAGGCCAGCGCCAACGGCAACGACCGCTTTGCCGACGCCAACCGCAGCTTCAACGCCACCAGCGCCTCGGCCGGCCTGCTGTACAAGGTCAACCCGGCGTGGTCGCTGACCAGCAACCTGTCCTACACGGAACGCGCGCCGACCTTCTACGAGCTGTACGCCAACGGCCCGCACGTGGCCACCGGCTCGTGGGAGCTGGGCGACCCCAACGCCAACAAGGAGCGCGCCACCTCGATCGACCTGGGCGTGCGCTTCAAGTCGGGGGCGCACAGCGCGGGCGTGTCGGGCTACTACAGCCGCTTTGCCAATTACCTGGCGCTGTCGGCCACGGGCCGCGCGCGCGACGAGGCCGGCGACGTGGTCGCCCCGGGCAGCCCGGATTCGCTGCCGGAGTTCCAGTACCTGGGGGTGCCGGCCACGCTGTACGGCTTCGAGGCCGAGGGCAAGACACGGCTGCTGCAGAAGATGCTGACCACCAGCGACACGCTGGATTTCGAGGCGCGCGCCGACTACGTGCGTGGCGAGAACCGCGACACCGGCGAGCCGCTGCCGCGGCTGGCACCGCTGCGCCTGGGCGGTGCGCTGGTGTATGGCGCGGGGCCGTGGGGCGCGCGCGTGGATGTCACGTACGCGGCCAAGCAGACGCGCGTGCCGAGCAACGACACACCGACCGATGCATATACGCTGCTAAGCCTGGCGTTGACCTACAAGTTCAAGGTGGCCGGGACGCAGACGCTGGTGTACCTGCGCGGGGATAACCTTACCAACCAGGATGCGCGCAATGCGACGTCGATCCTGCGGGATATCGCGCCGCTGGCTGGCAGGAGTGTGAAGGTGGGGTTCAGGACGTCGTTTTGAGGCCGCGTGGCGGCTTAGCGGCTGGCGCGACTTCGTTGAGACGCCGGTCCTATCCCCCGGCCCCTCTCCCGCAAGCGGGAGAGGGGCCGGGGAGAGGGCTGGCGCTTCCCATCGCGCAAGCCCTGCAACCACCTCAATCCCGATTCACCACCCACTCCCCCTCCACCGCCAACGCGCCCGCTCCCACCAGCGCCCGCACCGTCTGCGCGGAAATCCCGGCCATCTCCTGCCCCGGCATGAACCGGTCGCGAATCCGCACCATCAACGGCGCCTCCGCCATCCACCGCGCCAGCTCCGCCTGCGCCATCCGCTGCTGCTCCAGCAGCTTGAACTTCACCAGCACCTTGACCGCGTGGCTGGCATTGCGCGCGGGATCGGCGCTGAGGTGACGCAGCCGCGCGGTCGCGCGCTCGACCGCGGCATCGACGTCGGTAAACATGGGCCCGTGACCGGGAATCACCAGCCGCGCATCGAGCTCCGCGATGCGCGCCAGCACGGCCGCCTGCTCGGTGAAGCCGCTCTCGCCATCCAGCTCGGGAAAGATCACGCCGAAGCCGTTCTCCCACAACGCATCGCCGGAAATCAGGATGCGCGGCCCCGGTGCGAACAGCATCACCGCATGCGGGTCATGGCCTGGCGCGGCCACCACCTGCCAGTCGATGCCGCCCAGCGTCACCGCATCGCCATCGTGCAGCACGCTGTCGAAGCCGAAGCGGTCGCACTGCTGTCCGGTGGCACGGTAGGTGAGCGCCTCGGTATCCCACGCGGCCACGGCCGCGGCTTCGGCTGCGGGAATCGCGGTACGCGGCTGCCAGCGTGCCTGCAGCGCGGCATTGCCGCCGCAATGGTCCGAATGCAGGTGGGTGTTGAGAATGCGCACCAGCGGCCGTCCCTGCAGCGCGGAAGCGACCAGCGCCACGGTCTGGGGCGCATGCGTGACGTAGCCGGTGTCCACCAGCGCGGTCTCGTCGCCATCGACGAACAGGATGTTGTTGGCCGACAGCCAGCCGCGCTCGAACACGCGCATGGTGTCGGGCAATGCGGGCAATGCGGGCATCGATGCTTCGCTCAAGGGGGTGTCTCCTCGCCCGCCAGCCAGGCGGCGCGCCGGGGCAGTTGCGCCCAGATGCGGCGCTTGTCTTCGTCGCTGGCCGATGACCAGCCGGCGATCTCTTCGATGGTGCGCAGGCAGCCCTCGCAGTAGCCGCTGGCGGCGTCCATGCGGCAGACGTTGCGGCACGGCGAGGGCACCGGCGATTCCAGCCGGGCGGCCTGCGCGGCAAGCTCCGCGGCCAATGCCGCAAGCGTGGCTGCCGCGCGCGCTTCAGGCATGTTTGTGCTGCCGCGCCGCCTTGGCCGCCACCTTCTCGTTGAAGCGGCCCGCGTCGATCATGTGGCGCTCGTGCACGCCCTCGGAAATCTTGTCCTCGCCATCCCAGGCGCTCAGTTCGAAGCGCAGGCGGCGGCCGTCCACCTCGACCAGCTGGCCCTTGACCGTCACCGTCATGCCCGGCGGCGTCGGCGCCAGGTGCGAGAAGCTGACCAGCGTGCCGAGCGACTGCTCGCGCGGCCAGTCCAGGTGCTTGCGCAGCATCTGCAGGCAGGCGCATTCCATGATGCCGACCAGGTAGCCGGTGGCCAGCACGTCGGGCATCTCCGGGCAGCAGGGAATATCGTCGTACAGGCGTGGCACGGTGGCCTTGGGCGGCACCGTGTATTGCCAGCTGAAGGTCAGCCCCGGACGTAGCTCGGGGCTCATGCCGGCGCTCCGGCGGCCACGTCGGCAACCTCCGCGCCGGTCATCTGCTGCAGCTGCTGCGGCGTCAGGTTGAACACCGCATGCGGATGGCCGGCGGCGGCCCACAGGCTGTCGTAGCGGAACAGGTCCTGGTCGAGCAGCATCACCGGCGCGACCGCATGGCCGATCGGGCAGACGCCGCCGATGGCATAGCCGGTCTTCTCGCGCACGAAGCGCGCATCGGCCTTGCCCAGCGCACCAACGCGGGCGGCCACCTTGGCCTCGTCGACGCGGTTGCTGCCGCTGGCAATCACGAGCACCGGCGCATCGTCCTCGACGCGGCGGAAGATGATCGACTTGGCGATCTCCGCCACGCTGCAGCCCAGCCCCGCCGCGGCTTCGGCGGAGGTCTTGCCGGTGGCGGGCAGCATCACCACCGGGCGGTCGTGGCCGAGTCCGGCCAGCAGGTCCGCCACGCGCTGCGCGGATTCGGGCAGCGCTTCGTTACTTGCCGTCATGGGTTCTCCTTGTTTCTGGACTCAGGCGCAGGCCGGCGCCGCATCGCTGGCGGCGGCCCACTTGGTCAGCAGCGCCCGGCCCACGCGCGAGCTGTTGGCGCGGCCGATCGCCTGCGAGATGTAGTCGCCGGTGCGCACCACCGCTTCCAGGTCGATGCCGGTATGGATGCCCATGCCGTGCAGCATGTACAGCACGTCTTCGGTGGCCACGTTGCCGGTCGCGCCCTTGGCATACGGGCAGCCGCCCAGCCCGGCGACCGAGGCGTGGAAGATCGCGATGCCCACTTCCAGGCTGGCCAGGATATTGGACAGCGCCTGGCCGTAGGTATCGTGGAAATGCCCCGAGAGCCGGTCCAGCGCGAACTCCGCGGCGGCGGCGCGCATCACTTCCTGCACGCGCACCGGCGTGCCCACGCCGATGGTGTCGGCGATATCGATCTCGTCGCAGCCCAGCTCGCGCATGCGGCGCACCACGTCGACCACGGCGCTGACCGGGACCTCGCCCTGGTACGGGCAGCCCAGCGCGCACGAGATGCTGCCGCGCAGGCGCACGCCCTTCTCTTTTGCCGCGGCGGCGACCGGTTCGAAGCGCCGGATCGACTCGGCGATCGAGCAGTTGATGTTCTTCTGCGAGAACGCCTCGCTGGCGGCGCCGAAGATCACCACCTCGTCGGCGCCGGCGGCAACGGCGCCCTCGAAGCCCTTCATGTTCGGCGTCAGCACCGAGTACAGCGTGCCGGGCCGGCGCTGGATGCGGGCCATCACATCCGCGCCATCGGCCATCTGCGGCACCCACTTGGGCGAGACGAACGAGGCGGCCTCGATATTGACGAAGCCGGCGTCGGTCAGCTGGTTGACCAGCGCGACCTTGACGTCGGTCGGCACCATGGCCTTTTCATTCTGCAGGCCGTCGCGCGGGCCGACTTCGACGATCTTCACGTAGTTCGGGATGGTCATGGCCGTCTCCTGTCTGTTCTTCGCTGTCTGTTCTTCGTTGTGGGGTGCCGCGGCGCTCAGTACCCGCGCTGCAGGTCGACCACGCCGGCAATCGGCTGGCCCGCGCGCAGCGCGCGGATCTTGCCGGCGATCTGGGCGATGCTGTCCTCGCGCAGGGTCAGCGCCGAAATATGCGGCGTCACCGTGATGCGCGGCTCCTGCCAGAACGGATGATCCGCCGGCAGCGGCTCGATGCGGAACACGTCGAGCGTGGCGCCCGCAACCTGGCCCGACTGCACTGCGGCCAGCAGGTCTTCCTCGACCAGGTGCTGGCCACGCGCCACGTTGATCACATAGGCGCCCTGCGCCAGCCGCGCGAACAGGCCGGTGTTCAGGATGCTCTCGGTTTGCGGGGTCAGCGGCAGCACATTGACCAGCACGCGCAGGCCGTCCAGGAACGGCGCCTGGCCCGCATCGCCATAGAAGCCGCTGACGCCTTCGATCGCGCGCGCGGTGCGGCTCCAGCCGCGCACCGGGAAGCCGAAGCTGGCCAGCGTGCGGGCGATATGGGTGCCGAGCGTGCCCACGCCCATCACGCCGATGGTGAAGTCGGCGCGGCGATGCGGCTTGAGGAATTTCCAGTTGCCGGCGCGTTCCTGCGCCTCGTAGGCGTCGAGCTTGCGGAAATAGCGCAGCACGGCGGCGGTGACGTACTCGGCCATCTGCGCGGCCATGCCGGCATCGTCCAGCCGCACGATCGGCACGCCTGCGGGCAGCGCATCGGGTGCCTCGTCGCGCAGCCGCAGGATGCCGTCGACGCCGGCGCCGAGGTTGAAGACCGCCTTCAGGTCGGTGCGGCCGCGCAGCATTTCCACCGGCGGGCGCCAGACCACGGCGTAGTCGGCTGGCTCGCCGCGGCTGCCCTCCCAGGTCACGCATTCGGCTTCGGGCAGGGCTTCGGCAAAGCCTTCGACCCACGGCTCATAGCGGCCGTCGGGGACGTACAACTGCAACTTCATCTTGTCTCCAGGGGATATTGCGGGGCGCGCATCGACTGTCATTCCCGCGCAGGCGGGAACGACGGGTGAGCAGATACCCAGAAGGCTATTTTGGCAGAGGAATGCGATCCGGGTCAGGCTTCGGGCCGGACCCGGACCGTACGCGCCCCTTACTTGCCCTCGAACGCCAGCAGCTGCGCCCCTTCGGCCACCTGCTCGCCGACACGATAGAGCACTTCGCAGACCACGCCGTCGGCCGGCGCGCTGATGGTGTGCTCCATCTTCATTGCTTCCATCACCAGCAGCGGCGTGCCGCGCGTGACCGTGCTGCCGGCCTCGACCATCACCGCGATGACCTTGCCCGGCATCGGCGCGGTCAGCTTGCCGCCCTCGCCTTCGGCCTCGCCGGCGTGGGCCAGCGGGTCGAGCCACGCCAGCGCGACATGCCGCCCGCCATAGAACACATGGAAGGTCTCGCGGTCGCAGTGCACCTGCCCATGCGCACGGCGGGTGCCGAGGTTGACGCGCAGGTCGTCGGCCTGGCAGGTGCTGGCGAAGGGCGCGGCCTGGTCGGCATAGATCAGCGTGCTGCCGCGCGCATTGGTGTTCAGCGTCACGTCGAGCACATGGTCGCCGTAGCCGAAGCGCAGCTGGCGCGAAACGCCGCCATTGAGCCGCCATGCCCCGCCGTGGGTCCACGGCGAGTGCGGATCGGCGGCGTCGATGCGCAGTTCGCGCGCCTCGCGGTCCAGCAGCGCGGCGACCGCCAGCGCGATGATCTCCATGCCGACCGGGGCCGGCGGCGGGAACAGGGTCTTCTCGTTGCGATCGATCAGCCCCGTGTCCAGATCAGCAGTGCGGAACGCTTCGGACTTGACCAGCCGCTGCAGGAACGCCACGTTGGTCGACAGTCCGACCACGTGATACGCCGCCAGCGCCTGCCGCATCCGCGCCAG